>DASVVD010000563.1:0-4547 GCA_036386715.1 Pseudoduganella sp. | reverse complement strand
AGATCGCAGCGGGCAACAAGGGCCTGGGCGAGTTCAACCTCGAAGGCATCCCGCCGGCACCGCGCGGCACCCCGCAGATCGAAGTGACCTTCGACATCGACGCCAACGGCATCCTGCACGTGGGCGCCAAGGACAAGGGCACCGGCAAGGAAAACAAGATCACCATCATGGCGAACTCCGGCCTGTCGGAGGACGAGATCCAGAAGATGGTCAAGGACGCCGAGCTGAACGCCGAAGAGGACAAGAAGAAGCTCGAGCTCGTTCAGGCCCGCAACCAGGGCGAAGCGCTGGTGCACAGCGTTCGCAAGAGCCTGGGCGAGTACGGCGACAAGCTCGAAGCCGGCGAGAAGGAAAAGATCGAAGCGGCGATCACCGACCTGGAAGGCGCGATCAAGAGCGGCGACAAGTCGGACATCGACGCCAAGACGGCAGCCCTGTCGACGGCAGCCCAGAAGCTGGGCGAGAAGATGTACGCCGACATGCAGGCACAGCAGGCAGGCGCAGCCGGCGCGGCCGGTGGCCAGCCGGGCGGCGAGCAACAGCAGCCGCAGCAGGACGACGTGGTCGACGCCGACTTCAAGGAAGTGAAAGACGCGAAGTAATCCCGGCCGGGGTGGTGTAAAACCCACCCCGTTCCGAGGGAACCGCCGAGCCGCTGCGACCACTTGGTTACCCGGCTCGGTTTTTTTGCATATACACCGTTCCATCAGTATTTAACAAAGCAAGGTGCCGCCTATGGCAAAGCGTGATTTTTACGAGATCCTCGGGGTCGCGAAGAATGCGTCGGAAGACGACATCAAGAAGTCGTATCGCAAGCTCGCGATGAAGTACCACCCCGACCGCAACCCGGACAACAAGGAAGCGGAGGAGAAGTTCAAGGAGGTCAAGGAAGCCTACGAGATGCTGACCAATCCGGAAAAGCGCGAAGCGTATGACCGTTACGGTCACGCCGGCGTCGATCCGAACATGGGCGGCGGCGGTGGCGGAGGCTTCGGCGCGGGCGGCTTCGGCGACCTCTTCGGCGGTGGCGGTGGCCGCCGCGGCGGCGGTGGCGGACCCCAGGTCTACCGCGGCGCGGACCTGCGCTACAACCTCGAGATCACGCTGGAGCAGGCCGCGCATGGCTTCGACACCACGATCCGCGTGCCGGCCTGGGACAAGTGCGACAGCTGCCACGGCTCGGGTGCCAAGCCGGGCACGTCGCCGGTCACCTGCTCGACTTGCGGCGGCCACGGCCAGGTGCGCATGCAGCAGGGCTTCTTCAGCATCCAGCAAACCTGCCCGAAGTGCCACGGCACCGGCAAGATCATCCCGGAACCGTGCCCGACGTGCGCGGGCGCCGGCCGGATCAAGCGCAACAAGACGCTGGAAGTGAAGATCCCGGCGGGTATCGACAACGGCATGCGCATCCGCTCGTCCGGCAACGGCGAGCCGGGGACCAATGGCGGGCCGCCGGGCGACCTGTACGTGGAAATCCACATCAAGGCGCACGCGGTGTTCCAGCGCGAAGGCGACGACCTGCATTGCGAAATGCCGATCTCGTTCGCCAAGGCGGCACTGGGCGGCGAAATCGAGGTGCCCACGCTGTCGGGCAAGGTGTCGTTCACCGTGCCTGAAGGCACCCAGTCCGGCAAGACCTTCCGCCTCAAGGGCAAGGGCGTGAAAGGCGTGCGTTCGGGCTACCCGGGCGACCTGTTCTGCCACGTGGCCGTGGAAACGCCGGTCAAGCTGACCGACAAGCAGAAGGAACTGCTGCGCGAGTTCGAACGCGCCACGGTCGAAGGCGGCTCGAAGCACAGCCCGCAGTCGAAGGGCTGGATGGACAAGGTCAAGGACTTCTTTGAATAAGGTCGTTGCTGCGGGTGGAAACCCGTAGCAAGAGACCGCTACCAAAAAAGTACGTTCGGCCTTCACGGGCCGGATCGGATAAACTGGCAGCTGCATTTTCGGCCGCCGCGTTGTGAGGCATGCAACCGGCGGCCTTGTCACGTCTGAAAGGAACTTCATGAACGATACCAAGCCATCCGACCTGCGGGAACTCCTCAACAACAACCGCCGCTGGGCTGATTCGATGGTCCAGCGCGACCCCGAGTTCTTCCATCGCCTGGCCAACCAGGCTTCGCCGGAATACCTGTGGATCGGCTGTTCGGACAGCCGCGTGCCCGCCAACGAACTGCTCGGCCTGCTGCCGGGCGACGTGTTCGTGCACCGTAACATCGCCAACGTGGTGGTCCACTCCGACCTGAACTGCCTCTCCGTGCTGCAGTTCGCGATCGAGGTGCTGAAAGTGAAGCACGTCATCATCGTCGGCCACTATGGCTGCAAGGGCGTGCATGCCGCCCTG
The DNA here is from genome assembly GCA_036386715.1 of Pseudoduganella sp. Taxonomy (GTDB): domain Bacteria; phylum Pseudomonadota; class Gammaproteobacteria; order Burkholderiales; family Burkholderiaceae_D; genus Rugamonas. The sequence continues at coordinate 2,203 of DASVVD010000563.1, read as the reverse complement.
ACGGGCGCCCGCGTGGGCCTCGTCGACAACTGGCTGCGCCACGTGCAGGACGTGAGCCAGAAGCACGAGCGCTACCTGGGCACCGTGCTCGACGAACGCGTGCGCAGCGAGAAGCTGGTGGAACTGAACGTGGTGGAGCAGGTGGTCAACGTATGCTCGACCACCATCGTGCAGGATGCCTGGGACCGTGGCCAGCAACTCTCCGTGCACGGCTGGGTTTACGGCATCAACGACGGCCACCTGCATGACCTGGGCATGACGATCAACGCCTTGCCCGACCTGCAGACCAAGCTGAAGGCCAACCTGGGCAGCAATTACAGCGCTGCCGAATAAACTGTCGGTACAGCAAGGCCTTGAAATCAGGGATGGACCGGATCGCGGACTGCCTGTTTTTCAAAATTAGGGGCGGACCCCAAAATTAGGGACGGACCCTGTTTTACAGGAAATTTCCTGAAAAACAGGCGGTCCGGCAATCCAGTCCGTCCCTATTTTTCCGTCCCTGTTTTTCGTTTTTCTCTTGACCCGCCGCTGACCCGGTATTTTCAGCCACTCCTGCAGTGTGTCGAAGAGCATCCCGCTATACTGTATATCTGTACAGTTGGGGCGAAAAATGGAGCTGAACGACAAGCTGGAAATCCTCGCCGACGCGGCGAAATACGATGCTTCGTGCGCCAGCAGTGGTGCGCCCAAGCGTTCGTCCGAGGGCAAGGACGGCCTGGGCGCCACCAATGGCATGGGCATCTGCCACAGCTATACGCCCGATGGCCGCTGCGTGTCGCTGCTCAAGATCCTGCTGACGAATTTCTGCGTCTACGACTGCCAGTACTGCGTCAACCGCCGCACGTCGAACGTGCCGCGCGCCCGCTTCACGGTACAGGAAGTGGTCAAGCTCACCGTCGATTTCTACCTGCGCAACTACATCGACGGCCTGTTCCTCAGTTCCGGCATCATCCAGTCCGCCGACTACACGATGGAGCAGCTGGTGGCCGTGGCGCGCGAACTGCGCGAAGTGCACGGGTTCCGCGGCTACATCCATTTGAAGACCATTCCGGATGCCGACCCGGCGCTGATCGAAGCGGCGGGCCGCTATGCCGACCGCCTGTCCGTCAACATCGAACTGCCCACGCAGGACAGCGTGCAGAGACTGGCGCCCGAGAAGAACGTCCACACGATCAAGCTGGCGATGGGCAATATCCGCCTGAAGCTGGACGAGAAGGAAGCCGAACCGAAGGCGCCGAAGTTCGCGCCGGCGGGGCAGAGCACGCAGATGATCGTGGGCGCCGATGACAGCGACGATGCGCGCATCCTCACCACGGCCGAAACGCTGTACGGCAGCTACAAGTTGAAGCGGGTCTACTACAGCGCGTTCAGCCCGATCCCCGACAGCCCGAAGAGCGTGCCGCTGGCACCGCCGCCGCTGCTGCGCGAGCACAGGCTGTACCAGGCCGACTTCCTGCTGCGCAGCTACGGCTTCCAGGCCAAGGAGCTGCTGCCGGCAACCGGCAACCTGTCGCTCGACATCGACCCGAAACTGGCCTGGGCGCTGTCCCACCGCGAGCACTTCCCGATGGACCTGAACCGCGCCGAGCCGCAGATGATCGCGCGCATTCCCGGCATCGGCATCCGCAACGCGCAGCGCATCGTCGAACTACGCCGCATGCGCCAGGTGCGCTGGGCCGACCTGGCGCGGCTGCGCTGCAGCATGAAGAAGGTGGCGCCCTTCATCGTGACCGCCGACTACCGTCCGGCGCAGGACACCACGCCGTCCGACACCTTGCGCAAGTCCATGGCCGACGTGCCGCGGCAGATGGCGCTGTTCCCCGAGCTGCAGGCCGCATGACGGCCGGCAAGCCGGCTGCCGACAGGACCATTCCCGCGCACGCGCTGTCCAGCGGACCGGTGGCGGTGGCCTCGTTCGACGAGTGGCGCACCGCCGCGCGGAATCTGATCGTGCGCCGCATTCCGCCTGAATACGTAGAATGGGTTTCGCAGGATGGCGGCGGAGACCTGCTGAGTGCAATGCCTCCCATGGCTGTAGGTGCGCTGGTAAATGACTCGGAAGTTGAAGTAGCAGGTGAAGTTGAAGTGGCAAGTGAAGTGGCAGGTGAAGTTGAAGTGGCAAGTGAAGTGGTAGTTGAAGTGGCAGGTGAAGTGGTAGTTGAAGTGGCAAGTGAAGTTGAAGTGGCAGGTGAAGTTGAAGTGG
>DASVVD010000562.1:0-5628 GCA_036386715.1 Pseudoduganella sp. | reverse complement strand
ACCTTGTGCAAATCCGGGCAGCGCCATGAAGCGCGCCAAGTGGTGGTCCGAGTCGCCCAGGGTCAGCTCGATCATCGTGAGCCGCTTGAAGTGGTGCGCAGCCGGAAGCTCGTCGGTCACGCCCATGCCGCCGTGCAGCTGCACCGCTTCCTGTCCGACGAAGCGGGCCGCCTCGCCGACCCGCGCCTTGGCGGCCGAGACGACCCGGCGCCGTTCTTCGGCATCCTGCGAATCGATTTTCACGGCGGCCAGCATTGCCATCGAGCGGGCCTGCTCCAGGTGGATGAACATGTCCGCCATGCGGTGCTGCAGCGCCTGGAAGCTGCCGATCGGCACGCCGAACTGCCTGCGCGTCTTCAGGTAGTCGAGCGTGGCGGCGAACAGCGCATCCATTACCCCGACCGCCTCGGCACACAGCAGCGCGATACCGTAATCGGTCGCCGCTTCGAGGACCGGCCAGCCGGCGCCGGGCTGTCCCAGCAGCGTGGCCGGCGCATGGTCGAAGGTGACACGGGCGGTGCGCCGGCCGTCGATCGTGCGGCCGTCGCGCACCACCAGGCCGGACGTATCGGCTTCCACCAGCAGCAGCGAAATACCGTCGCGGTCGCGCGGGCCGCCATGGCTGCGGGCCGACACGATGAAGACGTCGGCCTGGCCGCCATGATCGACCACGGTTTTCATGCCGGAAACCGCGGCCGCATCGACGGGGCCGGAAGCCTTGGTGGCAATGTCCGCCAGGTCGTGGCGCGACTGCGGCTCGCCGAGCGCGCAGGCCAGCTTGCAGCGGCCTGCCGCCACCTGTTCGAGCAGTTCATGCTGCCCGCCAGCCAGCTGCAGGAAGCGCGCGCCCAGCATGGTGGCGAAATACGGTTCCACCACCAGGCCGCGGCCCAGCTCCTGCATGACCACGAACATGTCGACCGCCGTGCCGCCGAAGCCGCCCTGCGCTTGCGGCACCGGCAGCGCGGTCATGCCCAGCTCGACCAGCGTGTGCCAGGCCTGCGGCGAAGTGCCCGATGACGAGTGGAGAACCTTTTTCCGCTCTTCGAACGTGTAATCGCGCTCGATCCAGCGGCGCAGCGCATCGGCAACCTGCCGTTGTTCTTCCTTCAGTTCAAAGTCCATGGCCGTTCCTCACAGTCCCAGGATCATCCGCGCGATGATGTTCTTCTGGATTTCATTCGAGCCGCCGTAGATCGACGTCTTGCGGTAATTGAAGTAATACGGTGCCAGCGGCGCAGTGTCGTCGGCGTCGGCGTCGGCAGGCGTGGCAGCAGGCATGGTGGCAGGCGTGGCAGCGAGCGCGCCCGGCACGCCGGTTGCGGTGTGCCCGTGCTCCCCGTCCAGGTAGCCGGGATCGAACGGCAGCGCGCCCGGCCCCACCGCCTCGACCATCAGCTCGGCAAGCAGCTGCTGCACCTCGGTGCCTTTCACCTTCAGCAGCGAAGCCTGTGGGCCGGGCGCCTTGCCTTCCTGCGCAATGGTGCGCAGTACCGTGATTTCCAGAGCCATCAGTTCGATTTCCACCCGGGCGACTTTGGCGGCGAACCGCGCATCGTCCAGCAGCGGCCGGCCGTCCTGCTGCTGCCGCATCGCCAGCCCCTTCAGGAACTGCAGCTCGCGCTTGCTGCGGCCCACCGCGGCGATCCCCGTGCGCTCATGGCCCAGCAGGTACTTGGCATAGGTCCAGCCCTGGTTTTCCTGGCCGACCAGGTTCGCCACGGGCACGCGCACATCGTCGAAGAACACTTCGTTGACCTCGTGTTCCTCGTCCAGCATGATGATCGGGCGCACCGTGACGCCGGGGCTTTTCATGTCGATCAGCAGGAACGAGATGCCTTCCTGCTTGCGCGCTGCCGGATCGGTGCGCACCAGGCAGAAGATCATGTCGGCATGCTGGGCCAGCGTGGTCCAGGTTTTCTGGCCATTGACCACGTAATGGTCGCCCTCGCGCACGGCGGTGGTCTTCAGCGATGCCAGGTCGGAACCCGCGCCCGGTTCCGAATAGCCCTGGCACCACCAGTCGTCGCAGTGCAGGATGCGCGGCAGGTAGTGCGCCTTCTGCGCTTCGCTGCCGAACGCCATGATGACGGGCGCCACCATGTTGACGCCGAACGGCAGGATCTGCGGCGCGCCGGCCAGCGCGCATTCGTCGTCCCAGATATGGCGCTGCACGGCGTTCCAGCCGGTGCCGCCATGCTCGACCGGCCAGCCGGGCGCGGCCCAGCCCTGCGCCGCCACGATCCTGTGCCAGCGTACGTAGTCATCCTTGGCCAGCCGCAGGTGCCCGCGCACCTTGCGTCGCAGCTCCGGTGGCAAACTGGTGTCGAGAAAAGCGCGCACCTGCAGGCGGAACGCTTCATCCTCGGCGGCGTAGTTCAGGTCCATGCTGTCTCCTCGTATCGGGTGCCGGCGCCGTCCCTTCAGCTGCCGATAGCACGATCGTTCATGGTACCGCAGGGCGCCCGGCGCGGTTGCACGGGAAAACCGGCAAGCCTGGCCGTCAGGTGCACATCCGGCCGCGGCTGTCCTCGTAGACTTCCGCCAGCCATGCCGCCACCACCTTGAAACGGCCGACCGAGCCGGCATCGCGGTGGCTCAGCAACCACAGCTCGCGGAACACCTCGGCACGGTCGGACAGCCGCACCAGGCCTTCGTCATCGCCCAGAATGCAGGGCAGCAGCGCCATGCCGGCGCCGGCGCGGCAGGCATGGACCATCGTCGACAGGCTGTTGACGCGCAGCGCAATGCGCGGCGCCGGCTCGAGCCGTGCCATCCAGCGCATTTCCGGCAGGTGCGCCCTGGCCTCTTCGTGCGCGATCCACGGCTGCGCGCCCCAGGCCTCGCGTGGCACGCCGGAGAAGCGCGGCGCGCCGTAGACCGCCCAGCCGATGTCGCCCAAGCGGCGCATCAGCACCGCCGCATCGTCGACCGGCTGCGCCAGGCGCAGCGCGAAATCGGCTTCGCGGCGGCTGAACGAGATGTTCTGGTTGTCGGCCATCAGCTGCACTTCCACCTCGGGGTGCTGCCCGGTAAAAGCCGGCAGGTGCCGCACCAGCCAGTGATCGAACAGGAAATCGATCGCGGACAGGCGCACCGGCCCGGCCAGGCTTTCCGCCTCGCGGGTGGCGGCCAGCAGCATGCTCTGCACGCTGCCATACACGCCTTCGCCGTAGCGCACGAACACCTCGCCCGCCTCCGTCAAGCGCCAGCGCGTGGGTTCGCGCGAGAACAGCCGCAGGTTCAGCGCCTTTTCCGCGGCCGCGACGCGGCGGCCAATGGTGGAGCCATCCACGCCCAGTTCGCGCCCGGTTGCGCTCATGCTGCCCGAGCGCGCCAGCGCCAGGATCAGCGGAATGTCATTCCAGTCGAAGTCGATCGCCATTCGGTTGAATTGTTGTTATGCCTTCCGGCGGATCTGCATTTTTGCAAGACGGGTTTGCAGCCTTGCCCATTCTCGATACCCGGGTGCGTCGCCTACCATGTTCTTCATCGCAGGAAACACGGCAGGCCCGATGAAGCTGCCGCGATTCTGGCACACGACAAGTCAATCACCAATTACCCGTAAGGAAGAAAAAATGAACAACGATCACGACATCAGCCTGTCCCGCCGCTCCGCCCTGCTGGGCAGCACCGGCCTGGCCGCCCTGGCCACGCTGCCGCTGGCCGCCGCGTTCGGCGGCGCAGCGCAGGCCGCACCGTCCAAACCGCTGCGCAAGACTGCCAGCACCTTCACCACCCGCGACGGCGTGGAGATCTACTACAAGGACTGGGGCAGCGGCCAGCCGATCGTGTTCAGCCACGGCTGGCCACTCAATTCGGACAGCTGGGAGTCGCAGATGATCCACCTGGCCAATAACGGCTTCCGCGTGATCGCCCACGACCGCCGCGGCCACGGCCGTTCGAGCCAGCCCTGGGACGGCAACGACATGGACCACTACGCCGATGACCTGGCCCAGCTGATCGAACTGCTGGACCTGAAGAATGCGATCCTGGTCGGCTTCTCGACCGGTGGCGGCGAAGTGGCACGCTACGTGGGCCGCCACGGCACGAAGCGGGTGGCGAAGCTGGCGCTGGTATCGGCGGTGCCGCCGATCATGCTGAAGACGGCCGACAACCCGGGCGGCCTGCCGCTCGACGTATTCGACGGCATCCGCACTGCGCAACTGGCAAACCGTTCGCAGCTTTACCTGGACATCCCGTCCGGCCCGTTCTACGGCTTCAACCGGCCTGGCGCCAAGGTATCGCAGGGCCTGATCCAGTCGTGGTGGATGCAGGGCATGATGGGTGGCCACAAGAACACCTACGACTCGATCAAGGCGTTCTCCGAAACCGATTTCCGCGCCGACCTGGCCAAATTCGACAGGCCGACCCTGGTGATCCACGGCGACGACGACCAGATCGTGCCGATCGACGCCGCCGGCCGCGCCTCGGCGAAGCTCGTCAAGGGTGCGAAACTGATCGTTTATCCAGGCGCACCGCACGGCCTGACCGATACGCACAAGGACAAGGTCAACGCCGACCTGCTGACATTCGCCAGGGCGTAATGCGTCGGCCAGGCGGCCACGGCAGATTGCATCGTGCCGTGGCCGCCTGGTCATAGTGACTCTGCAGCCCAGCAGCACGATTCCGCATGAATGCAGACACTGCAAAGCGGATGCCCGCGCTATCCGCACCAGCACAATCTTGCGCCTGGATGGCGCAACCTCCATCTTCTCCGCGACATATTCCGCCGCACGCCGCGATACTGACGACGCCATTATGCAGCGGGATCGTACCGGCTTGTCCGGATATTCATGCATTCGAATGATTCACCAGAATTGCATATATGGATATGCAAAAATATACATTCAACGAACCTTGTAATGGCGCTGCCTGGCAAAGTAAAGTGGTGCTGCGGAGATACTGGCTGCCCTGTTTCATGCATCCTGTCTTCATTCCAGTGCCGCCGCACGCACCACGCCCGTTGCCCCGTTAAAAGACATTATCGCGCTACCAGCCAATGGCCTTCGAAGAAAATAATCCGCCCGAGCTCCGGGCATTGAGATCCAGCATCGACAACCTGGACACCGCATTGATCCATCTTCTCGCGGAGCGATTCAAGACAACCCGAAAGATAGGGGAATACAAGCTGGCACATAATCTGCCGCCTGTTGCACCGGAACGCGAAAACGCTCAGATAGAGCGCATCCGGAATATTGCAATCCAGGCTGGGCTGGAGCCGGAGCTGGCACAGGGCATTCTGGAATTTATTATTCGCGAAGTCGTGGCGCGCCACCGGAACCTGAAACCGGAAGCGAACCGGCGCACGACATAAAAATATTATCTCGCGCTGGAATTGCGTGATGGCCGCGCCGGGCGTAGCCCTGGCCATAATATGCCGAGACGATGCGCAGTAAAGAACACCGCGGCGCCGCTCATCTTGATGAGTGCTTCGGTTCCCCTGATTGACACTCACCAGGGCAGTCCCGATACTCGATTCCCACCCAGGGTTGCAAACGGCGTAGAACGGCGCACCGCGCCGCCGGGACGCCGGCAAACAGGCGCCTACCCGGCGCGTGTGGCGTGATGGCCGGCCACAGCTGTGACACCACGGCCTCGGCGCGCGAAGACGCGCCGGCAAAGCAA
>DASVVD010000561.1:0-12036 GCA_036386715.1 Pseudoduganella sp. | reverse complement strand
AAGGAAATCAAGGCGCTGATCGACGATTCCGTGACCAAGGTCGATGCCGGCGGCAAGCTGGTCGACGAAGCCGGCCAGACCATGGGACTGATCGTCACGTCGATCCGCCAGGTGGCCGATATCATGGGCGAGATCACCGCTGCCACGCAGGAACAGAGCCAGGGCATCGAGGAAGTGAACGTGTCGATCGCGCAGATGGACGACATGACGCAGCAGAACGCCGCGCTCGTGGAACAGGCCGCGGCGGCCGCCGAGAGCATGCAGGACCAGGCGCAAAGGCTGGCCGAAGCGGTGGCGATCTTCAAGCTCGGCGGCGAGCAGGTCGCCCTGGCGGCACCGGTGCGCCCGGCTGCCAGCCTGGCCGGCAAGAGCGCCACGGTCACGGCCCGCAAGCCGCCCGCGCGTGCCGTTGCCATGGTAAGCGCGCCGGTGAAGAACACACCGGCGAAGAAAGCCGCCCCGGCGCCTGCGGGCGACGACTGGGAAGAGTTCTGAGCGCCCGGGGGCTGTGATGTCCAGAGATACCGTCAAGGAATTTGATTTCAATGGCCGCGATTTCGAGCGGGTTCGTGGGCTGATCTACAAGCGGGCCGGCATTTCGCTGGCCGACAGCAAGCAGGAAATGGTCTACAGCCGGCTCGCGCGGCGCCTGCGCGCCACCGGTATCATGTCGTTCGCGAAATACCTGGACGACCTGGAAGCGGGCCGCATGCCGGACGAATGGGAGTCGTTTACCAACGCGCTGACGACGAACCTGACATCGTTCTTCCGCGAGGCGCACCATTTCCCCCTGCTGGCCGATCACGTGCGCAAGCACAAGGGCGAAACGCTCAATATCTGGTGCTCGGCCAGTTCCACGGGCGAGGAGCCGTACTCGATCGCGATCACCATATGCGAGGCATTGAACACCTTGAGCCCGCCGGTGCACATCATCGCCACCGACATCGACACCAACGTGCTGGCGACCGCCGCCAACGGCATCTATCCGGTCGAACGGATCGAGAAGCTCACGGCCGAGCAGCAGCGCCGTTTCTTCCTGAAAGGGAAGGGCGACAAGGCCGGCATGGCGCGCGCCCGTCCGGAGCTGCGCCAGCTGATCACCTACCGCCAGCTGAACCTGCTGGACGAGCGCTGGGACATCCGCGGCCCGTTCGACGTGATCTTCTGCCGCAACGTGATGATCTACTTCGACAAGCCCACGCAGCGCAAGATCCTGTCGCGCTTCGTGCCGCTGATGAAGCCGGACGGCCTGCTGTTCGCCGGACATTCCGAGAATTTCCTGTATGTGTCGGATGCCTTGAAGCTGCGCGGGAAAACCGTGTACGAGCTCGATACCGCCGCACGCGCCAGTGCCGCGGCGGTCGTGGCAAAGGCATGAACCGGCGGACACGACACGACGCTGTAAAGCAGTGCTGCAGGGCATAACTGTAAAGCGCGAGACCCTAAGCGAAAGACCCAGATGGACAACGAACACATCGCCACCAACGTCTACTACGACCGCACCTTCGACTGCGAGGCGGCAAAGATCCTGCCGGGCGAGTACTACTTCACGCAGAAGGACATGCTGATCGTGACCGTGCTCGGCTCCTGCGTGTCGGCCTGCATCCGCGACCGCGTGTCCGGCCTGGGCGGCATGAACCATTTCATGCTGCCCGATGGTGGCGCCGATGCGAACAGCCCCGTGTCGGCATCGGCACGCTACGGCACGTATGCGATGGAAATCCTGATTAACAGCCTGCTGAAGTCGGGCGCCCGGCGCGACAACCTGGAAGCCAAGGTGTTCGGCGGTGGCGCCGTGCTGAAAGGCTTTACCGCCATGAACGTGGGCGAGCGCAACGCGACATTCGTGCAGGCGTTCCTGCGCAACGAACGGATCCGCGTGGTGGCCGAGGACCTGAACGATGTCTATCCGCGCAAGGTGTATTTCTTCCCCCGTACCGGCAAGGTGCTGGTGAAGAAGCTGATGCAGTCCCATAACGACACGCTGGCGAAGCGCGAGATCGAATACGCCAGCCGCCTGAAAAAGCAGCCGGTCGCCGGCGAAATCGAATTATTCTGACCAGGCCATTCTGACGAAGCGCGGCATTGCACGGCGTGCGCACGTTTGTCGAGGAAAACATGAAAATCAAGGTAGTCGTCGTCGACGATTCCGCGCTGATTCGCAGCGTAATGACGGAAATTATCAACAGCCAGCCGGACATGGAAGTGGTGGGCACCGCGCCCGACCCGCTGGTGGCGCGCGAGCTGATCAAGCAGACCAATCCGCATGTGCTGACGCTGGACGTGGAGATGCCGAAAATGGATGGCCTCGACTTCCTGGAAAAACTGATGCGGCTGCGGCCGATGCCGGTGGTCATGGTGTCGTCGCTGACCGAACGCGGTTCCGAGATCACCATGCGCGCACTGGAGCTGGGCGCCGTCGATTTTGTCCAGAAACCCAAGATATCGATCCAGACCGGCATGCGTGACTATGCCGACCTGATCGCCGACAAGATCCGCGCCGCGGCCAAGGCGCGCATCCGTGCGCGCACCCTGCCCCAAGCGGGCGCCGAAGGCAGCGCTCCCCTGCCACAATTACGCAATCCGCTGATGTCGTCCGAAAAACTGATTATCGTCGGTGCATCGACCGGCGGAACCGAGGCGATCCGGGAATTCCTGATGCAGATGCCGTCCGACTGCCCGGGAATCCTGATCACGCAGCACATGCCGGAAGGGTTCACCCGCTCGTTCGCGAAGCGCCTGAACTCGCTGTGCAGGATTTCCGTGTGCGAGGCGCAAGGCAACGAGCGCGTGCTGCCGGGGCATGCGTATATCGCGCCCGGCCACTCGCACCTGCTGCTGGCGCGTTCCGGCGCCAACTACATGACGAAGCTCGATGGAGGCGAGCCCGTCAACCGGCATCGGCCTTCGGTGGACGTGCTGTTCCGCTCGGCGGCGCAACATGCGGGCAAGAATGCGGTCGGGGTGATCATGACCGGCATGGGCAAGGATGGCGCGGCAGGCATGCTGGAGATGAAGGCGGCCGGGGCGTATAATTTTGCCCAGGATGAAGCCAGTTGCGTGGTGTTCGGCATGCCGCGCGAGGCGATCGCCGTCGGTGCCACCCATGAGGTGGGAGCATTGCCGGCATTGCCCGGAATGGTGCTGGGTTACCTGGCGCAACACGGAATGCGCGCCTTGCGGGTATGATTTTCGGATGACAGCAGTACGCGATACAACGGATTTGGTTTTTTTACCGGTGATTGGAAGGTGTTTCATTCCCTAGGGGCAACTTAAATGTTATCCTTCAGATCGCTGGTGACGCGACACCAACCACACTAATTATTTATAACCGCGTAGAGAAACAACGGAGCAATTCATGGCTGATCCAAAGATGAAATTTTTAGTTGTTGACGACTTCTCGACGATGCGCCGCATCGTCAGGAATCTGTTGAAAGAACTGGGTTATGCCAATGTGGACGAAGCCGAGGATGGCGTGATGGCGCTGGCCAAGCTGCGCTCGGAACAGTTCGACTTCGTCGTGTCCGACTGGAACATGCCGAACATGGATGGGCTGACGATGCTGCAGAACATCCGTGCCGATCCGGCGCTGGCCAAGCTGCCGGTGCTGATGGTGACCGCCGAGGCCAAGAAGGAAAACATCATCGCGGCGGCCCAGGCCGGCGCAAACGGCTACGTTGTGAAGCCTTTCACGGCGGCCACGCTGGACGAAAAGCTGAACAAGATTTTCGAGAAACTCGGAGTCTGATCCATGGGTGAGCAAGCCGGTGTTGCCATGACGGATGGCGCGGATCCGCACGATGAATTCCTGGCGCGCATCGGCCACATGACCCGTGCGCTGCACGAGAACCTGCGTGGTCTCGGGCTGGACAAGCTGATCGAGAAGGCGGCCGAGGATATCCCGGACGCCCGCGACCGGCTTGACTACGTGGCGCGCCTCTCCGAAACGGCGGCGCAGAAGGTGCTTAACGCCACCGACGAAGCCGGTCCCCTGCAGGACCGGATCAGCAGCGACGCGAAGGACCTGTCCGGGGCCTGGCAGGCACTGCTCGACGGCGAAACCGGGCAGGGTGGCGATGGTGCCGCCTGGCGCGCGCTGGCGCAACGTACCATTGCCACGCTGGCGGCCACCACCGATGCCACCGGCGCCACCAAAAGCCACCTGATGGACATCATGATGGCGCAGGATTTCCAGGACCTCACGGGCCAGGTGATCAAGCGTGTCACCTCGATCGCCCAGAACCTTGAAAAGCAGCTGGTGCAGACGCTGATCGACTTCGCCCCCGAAGAGTTGAAGAAAGAGATCGACAGCGGTCTCCTCAACGGGCCGCAGATCGACAAGTCGAAAGACGGCGTGGTGGCCGACCAGGGCCAGGTCGACGACCTGCTCGACAGCCTCGGCTTCTGACGGCGGCGGGCCGGCCCGGCCGCCTTGCCGTTCCAGCTTCCTCCCTGCATTCCCCCGGTTTTTTCCACATGCACCAGACGCATTTCCTTGTCCGCGAACCGCTGCTCGACCCGCAGCAGCGCGTGGTCGGCTATGAACTCGCATGGCAGCACGACACCACGGTCGTGCCAGTCCAGGCCGAGCTGGAAGACCTGGTACGCTTCGTCGCGGGGCTGGTCAATGATGCCGAGCGCGGCTGGCTGCTGCGCGACAAGACGCTGTTCCTGCAAGCCGTGCCGGGCATGCTGTCGACGGATGCCTTGCATGACCTGCCGCCGCAGCACACCGTGCTGTCGATCCGTACCGCCGAACTCGCCAATCCCGACACGCTGGCCGCGGTGCGCGCGCTGCGCGCCGGCGATGTCGGCATCCTGCTGCGCAACTGCGACCTGGCGCGCGTGGGCAACCGCCTGCCGATGATTGCATCGTTCGTCGAAGTGCGCTTTACCGGCGCCGACGTGGCCGCCCAGGCGCGCGCTTATGCGGCGCTGAAGCAGTCGTCGGTGCGCATGGTGGGCCGTCCGGTCACGACCTGGGAGGACTTCGATGCCTGCGCCGCGCTGGGCATCGACGCTTTCGTCGGCAAGCTGCACCTGACGCCGCGGCCCGGCCCGGAAGCCAGGGGCATGAACCCGGCGCAGACGGTGATCCTGCAGCTGATGCAGATGGTGCAGGCCAATGCCGACGTGCCCAAGCTCGAAAGCATCCTGAAGCGCGATGCCGCACTGTCCTATAAATTGCTCCGCTTTATCAACTCGGCGGGCTTCGGTGCCGGCCGCGAAGTGCAGTCCCTGAAGCAGGCCATTGCAATGCTGGGCTACCAGCCGCTGTATCGCTGGCTGACCCTGCTGCTGGCCACGGCCAGCACGAGCGGCTATTCGCCGGTGCTGCTGGAAACGGCGGTGGTGCGCGGCCGGCTGGCCGAACTGCTGGGCCTGGCCGCCCTCGGGCGGGCCGATGCGGAGAACATCTTTGTTGCCGGCATGTTCTCGCTGCTCGACCGGCTGCTGGGGATCCCGATGCAGGAAGTGCTGGAGACGGTGCCGCTGTCGGCGGAAATCGTTGCCGCGCTGCTGGAGCGGGGCGGCCGCTACGGCCCTTACCTGGCCCTGGCCGAAGCCTGCGAACTCAATTCAAACCTGGTCGCTTCGCTGGCCACCTCGCTGCAGCTGGCGCCGGAAGAAGTGAACAAGGCGCACCTCTCGGCGCTGGCCTGGGCGCAGAGCGTGACCGGCTGACCGCCACCACCTATTGCCGAGCTCGTGTCCACCTTGGGGTCACACCCGGACGTGGACACGAGCTGAGCAGCTAAGCCGCCTGGAAATCCGCAATTTTACTGATCAGTCCGTGTCTGTGTCGGGGTGTGACCCCATGGTGGACACGGCCTCTGCCATGGTCAGATTTCGAGGTTGTCGATCAGGCGGGTGGTGCCCAGTTTGGCGGCCGCCAGCACGAGCAGCGGTTCGCCCTGCGCCAGGTCTCCGGCGTTCGGCGGCTGCAGGTTGGCACGTTTGCGGATGCTGATATAGTCCGGTTTCCAGCCACGTGCGGCCAGCCCGTCCATGGCCTTGTGCTCGAGCTCGAACACGTCCAGGTGGCCGGCGCGCACTTCGGCGGCGACCGCGTTCAGCGCCGCATACAAGGCCGGCGCCTCGGCGCGTTCCGTGGCGGACAGGTACATATTGCGCGACGACAGCGCCAGGCCATCCTCGGCGCGGAACGTTTCGGCGCCGATGATCTGCGTCGGCAGGGCGAACTGGCGCGCCATGTTGCGCACGATCATCAACTGCTGGTAGTCCTTCTTGCCGAACACGGCCACCTTCGGCTGCACGCACGAGAACAGTTTCGTCACCACCGTGCACACGCCGTTGAAGAAGCCCGGGCGGAATTCGCCCTCGAGAATGTTGCCGAGGTCATCCGGCGGCTGCACGCGGTATTCCTGCGGCTCCGGATACAGGTCCTTCTCGGTCGGCGCGAACAGCACGTACACGCCTTCCTTTTCCAGCTTCTCCACGTCGGCCTGGAACGTGCGAGGATATTTGTCGAAATCCTCGTTCGGGCCGAATTGCAGGCGATTCACGAAGATCGATGCGACGACCGGATCGCCATGCTTGCGCGCCAGGCGCATCAGCGACAGGTGGCCTTCGTGCAGGTTGCCCATCGTGGGCACGAACGCGGTGCGCAACTGGCCCGAGAGCTGGTCGCGCAGTTCTTCGATGGAGGAGATGATTTTCATAACGTTCTTATTGTAAGTCAGCGGTGAGTCGGCTCAATTCACGCAGGCGAGTACGCAAGGCGCACATAGATCGGCGCAAACGGTTCGGCCTGGGTAATTTCGATCAGGGTTTCTTTTGCCAGTTCCAGCATCGCCACGAAGTTGACCACGACGACCGGCACGCCGCCCGCCACATCGAACAGGTCGGCGAATTCGACGAAGCGCTGCGACTGCAGGCGGCGCAGGATCATCGTCATGTGCTCGCGCACCGACAGCTCCTCGCGCGAAATCCTGTGGTGCTGCTTCAGTGTCGCCCGTTTCAGCAGGCCGCGCCAGGCCGCCTGCAGGTCCGCCGCGCTGACGTCGGGCCACACCGGCACCAGGCTCTGCTCGATGTAGACCTGTGTGCGGACGAAATCGCGGTCCACCTGCGGCACGGCGTTCAGGTCGTAGGCTGCCAGCTTGATCTGTTCGTATTCGAGCAGGCGCCGCACCAGCTCCGCGCGTGGATCCTCCGCCTCGAGCTCGATATCGTGCGGGCGCTGCGGCAGCAGCAGGCGCGACTTGATCTCGATGAGCATTGCCGCCATCAGCAGATACTCGGCCGCCAGCTCCAGGTTGGACAGGCGGATCTGCTCCACGTACTTCAGGTACTGCAGCGTGACCTGGGCCATCGGAATGTCCAGGATATTGAAGTTCTGGCGGCGTATCAGGTAGAGCAGCAGGTCGAGCGGCCCTTCGAATGCTTCGAGAAAGATTTCGAGCGCATCGGGCGGGATATACAGGTCGTTCGGCAGCTTGAGCAGCGGCTCGCCGTACAGGCGCGCGAATGCTGCGCCGGGAGCAGCTGCTGCGGCGCTATGTCCTGCCGGCGGCGCCCCGTCCGAGGCGCCCGGCGTTGCGGTGGCGATGCCGACTTGCGCATCGCCTGCCGCATCCTGTGGCAGCATGTGTGCCGTCCCGAAGGATCAGAGCTTGTTCTGGTAGACGTAAGGTTGTTGTGCAATGCGGGAATCGCGCTGGCGGGACTGCTCGTCCAGCGTGGTCGGCGCCTTGTCCCACAGCAGGGAACGGCCCTCCTGCTGGCCAGCCTCGATGGCCGGGTTCTTTTCCTTCAGACCCTTGATGAACTGGGTGTGATCGGACTCGTACATGCGGTGTTGTTTGAACAGGAGTTTCATTATCTTGATAGGTGGTAAAAGCAGCGGGTATTCTACCGCGTGCGGCATGCCTCAGGGAATTTCCGTGGTTCCAACTGTGGCGTCTGCAACGGCTTGCCGGATCGGTTATTCTTTCCTGCAATGAATTCCCGCCTGACACCCCGTATTGCCTTCCTGCTGACCCTGGCGCCTTTGCTATGGGCCGGCAATGCCATCGTTGGCCGCCTGGTGCACGACCTCGTGCCGCCGATGACACTGAACTTCCTGCGCTGGCTGCTGGCATTGCTCATCCTGCTGCCGCTGGCCGGGCCGGTATTTCGCCGCGACAGCCCGCTGTGGCCCCACTGGCGGCGCTATGCCGTGCTGGGCCTGCTCGGGGTAGGCATGTACAACGCGCTGCAGTACCTGGCGCTGCAGAGCAGCACGCCGATCAACGTCACGCTCGTGGCGGCGGGCATGCCGGTGTGGATGATGGCAACCGGATGGCTGTTCTTCGGCGCGGCCATCTCGCACCGGCAGATCATCGGCGCCGTGCTGTCGATCGGCGGGGTACTGGTGGTCCTGGCCCGTGGCGAATGGGGCCATTTGATGGCGTTGCATCTTGTCGCCGGCGATCTGTTCATGATTCTGGCAACGATCGCGTGGTCGCTATACAGCTGGCTGTTGACGCGCACTGCCGAACCATCCGCATTGCGCGGCAATTGGGCGTCGTTCCTGATCGCCCAGGTGGGATTCGGCGTGGCATGGTCCGGCGCATTTGCCGCGGGAGAATGGGCCGTGCTCGATCCGGCCATTCACTGGAATAGCACCCTGGTCATTGCCCTGGTTTATGTTGCCATTGGACCGGCGATCATCGCATTCCGCTGCTGGGGTACCGGCGTGCAGCAGGCAGGTCCGGCCATTGCAGCCTTCTTCAGTAATCTGACGCCGCTGTTTGCTGCATTACTGTCCTCCGCATTTCTTGGCGAAATACCGCGGCTGTATCATGGCGTGGCATTTCTCCTGATCGTCGGCGGTATTGTCGTGTCATCGCGCCGGCCGGCATGAGTGTGCCGGCCGCCTTGCAAAACTGTTATCTTGGCGCATACCTTACCAAGGCAGGAGGTCTCCGTGCTTAAAATGCTTGCCGCGATTACAGCGGTGCAATTCTTATTGACGGCATGCGGCCAATCGGCGCCGCCCAAACCACCCAAACCTATTGCAGAGCACTCCCAGCAGCAAAGCAGCCGGCCCTGATGCCGGCTTTTTATTGTCCGGAAATCGCATCGCAAAAATTGTGTTGGCTTCCCAGCCTCGTATGAAAGCTGCACCGAGATCATCAGTTCGCGTCGATTTTATGCTTCTTATGCTGGATCCTGGCGCTATCATGCTGGAAAACAGCATGAAAAGGCCGTGGAATACCTTTGTTGGGGCGATTGCCACGGAATTTAACGCAGGGTGCGGCGCATGACGAGGGGAGCGGGTTCCAGCGGATTGGCGTGCGAGTATTCCAGTTCTTCGGCCAGTTCGAATTCGAACGCGGCATAAAAGTCGACCAGTTTCAACTGGTCGCCGCGGACCGCCAGCCGCAATTCGCCGATGCCGCTTTCCAGCCCGTGGTGAATCACGGCTTCCAGCAGATGCTGGGAAAGGTTATTGCCGCGATACGCCGGCAATACTCCCATCCTTAATATTTCCCAGCAATCCGGTTCGGTCTCGTGCGGCAACCAGCGCACCGAACCGACTGGCTCGTTTGCATCCAATAAAATAAAACCGCCGCCCTGGCGCAAATGTTCTGCGACGAGGACGGCGGTTTCACGGTGGCCGCTGGAAGTGACGCTGACTCTGCCGGCCCACGCATTACGCGTGAGGCCGGCAATGATCGGTGCATCGGTGCCAGAGGCAGTCCGGACGACAAATTTCATTACTTGCAAAGGCCCTTTTCAGCCAATACGCATGCCCGGCTCGGCGCCCGGCCATGGATTGAGGATATAAATGCCGGGTTTGGCTTTTTCGTCGGCGGCGGAGGCGGCCAATACCATGCCTTCCGAAATGCCGAATTTCATCTTGCGCGGTGCCAGATTGGCGACCAGTACCGTCAATTTACCGACCAGGTCGGCCGGCTGGTACATCGACTTGATCCCGGAGAAAACATTGCGGTGACGGCCTTCGCCAGCGTCCAGTGTCAGGCGCAGCAGTTTGTCGGAGCCTTCGACATGTTCGCAATTGACGATCCTGGCGATGCGCAGGTCGATTTTGACGAAGTCGTCGATCTTGATCTCGGGCGCCAGCGGTGCAATGCCGGTGTCGATGGCGGCCGGTGCCGAAACCGTGGCGGCAGGTGCTGCGGCGGCAGCAGCAGCAACGGGAGCAGCAACGGCGGCAGGCTTCGGCGCATCGAACAGCTCCTCGATCATCTTCGCGTCCACCCGGGTCATCAGGTGGCTGTAGGCGCCGATCGTGCGGCCCAGCATCTCGGCCGATGCCGCTTCCAGGCCCGTGTCGGACCAGCTCACGTCGGCATCGTTCAGGAATGCCCGGACTTTCGCGGCCACGCCCGGCAGGACCGGCGACAGCAGGATCGTCAGCTGGCGGAACAGGATCAGTGCCGTGGTGCATACTTCGTGCAGTTCGGACAGCTTTGCCTCATCCTTGGCCAGGATCCATGGCTTGTTTTCATCCACGTACTGGTTCGTCACGTCGGCGATTTCCATGATGTCGCGCAGCGCCCGGCCGAATTCGCGGTTCTCGTAATGCAGTCCGATCGCATCGGCGCGCACATGGCCTTCGGCATTGGTCAGCGCCTGCTTGATCCAGCCGCGCGCCTCGTGCGACAACTGCGTGGCCAGCTTGCCATCGAATTTCCTGGCGATGAAGCCGGCGCAGCGGCTGGCGATGTTGACGTATTTGCCGATCAGGTCGGAATTGACGCGGGCCACGAAGTCGTCGCCCGTGAAGTCCAGGTCTTCCACCTTGGAATTGAGCTTGAAGGCGATGTAGTAACGCAGCCATTCCGGGTTCATGCCCAGGTTCAGGTAACGCAGCGGCGAAATGCCGGTGCCGCGCGACTTGGACATTTTTTCATTGTTGACCGTCAGGTGGCCGTGCACGTTCACCTTCAGGTTGTCGATGACCGGGTGGCCGGCGAATTTCAGCATGGCCGGCCAGAACAGCAGGTGGAACGAGACGATATCCTTGCCGATGAAGTGGATCTGCTCGGTGGCCGGGTCGCGCAGGAACGTGTCGTAATCGATGCCCAGCTTGCCGAAGTAATTCTTCAGCGATGCCAGGTAGCCCACCGGCGCGTCCAGCCACACATAGAAGAACTTGCCCGGCGCGTCGGGGATCGGAATACCGAAATAGGGCGCATCGCGGGAGATATCCCAGTCGGCCAGCTTTTCGCCCGCTTCGCCCAGCCATTCCGATACCTTGTTGACCATTTCCGGCTGCAGGCGGCCCGGCGTGTTCAGCCAGTCGCGCAGGAATTCATAGCAGCGCGGGTCGGACAGCTTGAAGAAATACTGTTCCGAAGGCTTGAGTACTGGCGTGGAGCCGGTGAACACCGAGAACGGGTTGATCAGCTCGGTCGGCTGGTAGGCGGCGCCGCAGACTTCGCAGTTGTCCCCGTACTGGTCCTTGGCGTGGCAGACCGGGCACTCGCCCTTGATGTTGCGGTCGGCCAGGAACATGCCCTTGACCGGGTCGTAGAAGCGGTCGACGGTCTTGGTAACGATCAGGCCCTCGGCCTTGAGCTTGCGGTAGATGCCCTGCGACAGTTCGACGTTTTCCGGCGAATCGGTCGAATACCAGTTGTCGAAAGCAATATGGAAGCCGTCCAGGTACTGCTGGCGGCCGGCGGCGATCTTGGCGACGAACTCCTGGGGCGTGATGCCTTCTTTTTCGGCAGCGATCATGATCGGGGTGCCGTGGGTGTCGTCGGCGCAGACGAAATGCACCTGGCGCGGCAAGCCGTTGTCGCGCTGCATTCGCTGGAACCGGACCCAGATGTCGGCCTGGATGTATTCCATCATGTGGCCGATATGGAAGGCAGCGTTAGCGTAGGGCAGGGCGGTAGTAACGAACAGCTTGCGGGTCATGGTCGAAGCGTGTGTAGTTATGTGAAAAGAAGCATTTTAACAGCGGAAGGCCCCACATGCGCAGGGGGGCGAACCGCCAGGTTCGCGAACGCGTTGCACCGGGTCGTTCCCAACTTTGCCAAAGCAACAAGAAGCGCG
>DASVVD010000560.1:0-3371 GCA_036386715.1 Pseudoduganella sp. | reverse complement strand
TGCTCGATATCGGCCTGCCGGACATTGACGGCAACCAGCTGGCGCAGCAGCTGCGCGCGGATCCCGCAACCGCCGGGGCGGTGCTGGTCGCCATTACCGGTTACGGCCAGGAGAAGGACCGCGAACAGTCGCTGGCTGCCGGGTTCGATCATCACCTCGTCAAGCCGGTCGATATCAAGGCGCTCGCCGCCCTGCTGGCCGATGAAAGGACCGGCGCGTAAGACGCGCCGGCTGCAGGATCAGATCGCCCAGCCTCCCGCATAGAACACGGCCAGGGCGATGGCAATGCACACGGTGCCGACGTTCAGCTTGCGCCATTCGCCAGCCAGCACCCGGCCGATCACCAGCGTGCAGAAGCCCAGCATGATCCCGGTGGCGATATTGCAGCTCAGCAGGATGAATACCGCGCACACCAGGCCGGCCAGGGCGTCGAGCTTGTCGTCCATGTTCATGTGGGCCACGCCGCTCAGCATGAGCAGTCCGACGTACATCAGCGCGGGAGCCGTGGCATACGATGGCACCAGGCCGGCCAGCGGCGAGAAGAAGATCAGACCCAGGAACAGCAGGCCGACCACCACCGCGGTCAGGCCGGTCCTGGCGCCGGCCGCAGTGCCGACACCGGATTCGATGTAGGCCGCGGCAGGCGCACCACCTACCAGGCTGGAAAAGATCGAACTCAGCGAATCAGCCGTGAGCGCCTTGCCGCCGTTGTGGATGTAGCCCCGGTCGTCGACCTGGCCGGCCTGGCCGGCCACGGCGCGGATGGTACCGGTAGCGTCGAACACGGCGGTCATCACCAGGGCCAGCACACTGGGCAGCACGGCCATGCTGAGCGCGCCCTTGATATCCATGGCGCCGATCAGGGAGGCGTGGCCCGGTGCGCTCAGTTGCGGCCAGGAGAACACGCCGGTGAAGCGCACGGCCGGATCGAACGCCAGGCCGATGGCGGAAATGGCGACTACCACCAGCAGGATGCCGCCCGGTACCTTGCGCTGCTCCATGCCGAAGATGGCAGCCAGCCCCAGGATGGTCATCAGCACCGGGAAGGCCGTGATATGGCCCAGCGCCACCGGCAGGCCGGCACCGGCATTCTTGACCACCAGGCCGACATCACTGGAAGCGATCATCAGCAGGAACAGGCCGATGCCGACCCCGGTGCCATGCGCCACGCCGGCCGGCAGGTTCTGCAGGATCCACGAGCGGATACCGGTCACGGAAATCGCCGTGAACAACAGCCCCATCAGGAACACCGCGCCGAGGGCGATGGCAGGTGTCAGGCCCTTTCCCAGCACCAGGCCGAAGGCGGTGAAGGCTGTGAGGGAAATGGCGCAACCGACCGCGATCGGCAGCCGTGCCCACAGGCCCATCAGCAGCGAACCGAAGGCGGCAGTCAGGCACACGGCGATGAACACGGCGCTGACGTCGAAGCCGGCCTTGCCCAGCATGCCCGGCACCACGAAAACGGAATACACCATGGCCATGAAGGTGGTGACGCCGGCCACCACTTCACGGCGCGGCGTGCTGCCGCGTGCCGATATCTGGAAGTATTCGTCGAGTTTGCCGGTTGCGGCGGGGGTACCGGTTGATGTGCTCTCGCGCTCTACGCGCTGGATTTGCGGCTGGGACATGGCGGCTGCTCCTGGTGATCCCCCGCCGACTCGGCCGCATGGGTGTCGCCGGGGGATGTCTCGTTGTTATGAAAGTTTGCAGGAAGCTTAGAGCCGCAGCGGGCAAGTGGCATATGCGATTCGTGCATACGAACTATACGGAAAGGAGTATTGCTTTTCTCTACAACACATTCGTGGCTATCGATCCGCTATCGACCGGCGAAGCAAAAACCACGCTCCGATGAAGAAATGGCCCCCTACCGCCGGAAAGCGGTAAGGGGCCATACAAGAATGCCGCTACCTGAGTCAGCGCTTCGGCAGTTGCCAGTCCGGCCGGATCCAGTGGCAGGTATAGCCATTGGGGTGGACCTGCAGGTAGTCCTGGTGTTCCGGCTCGGCTTCCCAGAAAGGCCCGGCCGGCACGATCTCGGTCACGACCTTGCCGGGCCACAGGCCGGACGCCTCGACATCGGCCACCGTGTCTTGCGCCACCTGCTTCTGGGCGTCATCGCGGTAGAAGATCGCCGAGCGGTAGCTCATGCCGATATCGTTACCTTGGCGGTTGCGCGTGGTCGGGTCGTGGATCTGGAAGAAGAACTCGAGCATGCGCCGGAAGCTGGTGACGGCAGGATCGAAGACGATCTCGATCCCTTCGGCATGCGTGCCGTGGTTGCGGTAGGTGGCGTTCGGCACGTCGCCGCCGGTATAGCCAACGCGTGTGGCGAGCACGCCCGGCTGGCTGCGGATCAGTTCTTCCATGCCCCAGAAGCAGCCCCCGGCGAGGATGGCGGTTTCGGTTTGCTGTGTCATGTATATTTCCCAAATGTTGATGGAGCACGCCTGGCACGGAGGCCAGGCGTTTCGATGTATCTGGTGGTCATGGGAGCGAAAAACAACAGTAACCGCCAGCCGTGCCACTCATGGCGTCACTTGACGCGATAGATCGCGCACAGCTTGTTGCCATCCGGATCGCGGACATAGGCGAGGTGCAGTGGCCCCATGCCGCCGTCGCGCAGGCCGGGCGGTTCTTCGGTGGAGGTACCGCCGTGGGCGATCGCCACATCGTGGAATTGTTGTACCTGCTCGGGCGAACTGCATTTGAAGCCGATGGTGCCGCCGTTCGCCGGCGTGGCCTGCTCGCCATTGATCGGCTCGCTTACGGAGAAGCTGTTGCCATCGTGCCGGTAGAACAGACGGGTATGGCCGGACGGCGCCTTGTTGCGGATTGGCGCGCCTGCACCGAGCACGCCAAGCACGGCGTCGTAAAAGCGCTGCGAGCGTTCGATATCGTTCGAGCCGACCATGATGTGATTGAACATTGCGGATTCCTTTGCTTGATGTTTTCGCCGTCATATGACATTGACCGTATCAATATAGCATTTGGCGGTAACGATCCGCACGGCCGTCCGCTTCCGGCGCTGGATGTGATGCGGGGATGACCTGCAGCGAATCCTGGCGGCGCGGCGGCTTACAGCACGAGGATTCCCTGCAGCGACGAGATGCGCTCGGGGTCGGACCACGTGTCCAGCAACCGGCCATCGGCGCCGAAGACCAGCAGCTGGCGCCCCTTGCCGCCGTTGTCCGGCCCGTGCCCCTGCCAGTTGGCCACGACGATTCGGCTGTCGTCCAGCACCTGGAAGGTCGCGTAGAAGAACGGTGCCACCTCCGCCGGCACCTCACCTGCCCCGCCGAACGTGCGCACCAGCGTGCCGGCAGCATCGAAGCAGGCCATGAAGGCGCCGTAGCCGGCCGAGACGAGCGTGC
>DASVVD010000559.1:0-3603 GCA_036386715.1 Pseudoduganella sp. | reverse complement strand
AAACATGCAGCGCCAGGCCCAGCCTGTCGTTCAGCTGTTTCACGTCGCGGCAGGCGACGCCGAGCACCCATTGGCCGATGGCGCCGATATGGCCGCGCTCTTCGGCCAGCGGAATGAATTCCAGCGGCGGCACGCGGCCGAACTCGGGGTGGTTCCAGCGCAGCAGGGCTTCCACGCCGAGCAGCCGCAGCGAGCGCAGGTCGACGCGCGGCTGGTAGTGCACTTCGAACTGGCCCTGGTCGAGCGCCCGGTGCAGCGACACTTCCAGCTGCAGGCGCCGCTTCGCGGCAATGCACATTTCCGGCTCGAAGAACTGGAACGAGCCGTTGCCCAGCGCCTTGGCCTGGTACATGGCGGTGTCGGCATGCTGGAACAGCAGCTCGGTCGATGCCGCGCCCGGGCTGGCCAGGCTGATGCCGATCGAGGCGCCCACGCGCATTTCCAGGCCGTCGGCATGGAACGGCGTCTTGAGCGCGCCGAGCAGGCGCTCCGCGATGACGGCGGCGGCATCGCGGCCGGCGCAGCTTGCCGCGACAACGAATTCGTCGCCGCCAAGCCGGGCCACCACGTCGCCGGGCCGCATGCACAGCTGCAGGCGCTGGCCGACCTGCTGCAGCAGCCGGTCGCCCGTGGCATGGCCCATCGAATCGTTGACTTCCTTGAAGCGGTTCAGGTCGATGAAGAACACCGTCGTACTGGTTGCGCTGCGGGGCTGGTCCAGCATGTCGCCTACCCGGCGGTTGATCCAGGCACGGTTCGGCAAGCCTGTGAGCGAATCGCGCGTGGCCAGTTCCTCGAGCCTGGCCTCGGCGTGCTTGCGCTCGGTGATATCGGTGATGAAGGCCGTCAGCGAGCATGGGCGGCCAGCGGCATCGAGCTCGATGGTCTGGTTGACGAGCGCCACCACGCGGTGGCCGAGCCGGTGGATCAGCACCGTTTCAAGCGCGTGCACGGGCTGGCCGGTCTGCCGGATATTCAAGGCGTTGCTGGCGTCGCCGTCGGCCAGGATCGATGCCACCGGGGCACCGACCAGGTCTTCCCGCGCATGGCCGGAGAGCTGGCAAAGCGCCGGGTTGACGTCTTCCACGATCCCGTCGCCATTCACCAGCACGTAGCCGGCGGGCGTGATGCCGACCGTTTCACGGAAGCGCCGTTCGCTTTCGCGAATCTGTCTTTCGCGGGTGACCCGGTCCGAAATATCGTGGAAGAACACCGACAGCCCATCCTCGTGCGCGTAGATCCGCTCGGTGACCCACACGCCGACCGGGGCGTAGAAGGCTTCGAAACTGGCGTTCTCGCGGCTCGCCATCGCGGCGCGCAGGTGCCCGCCGACACTCGATTCGGCCAGGCCGTGTGCCACGTCCCAGACGACCCTGCCGATCGCCGCGTCGCGCTCCACGCCCACGAATGCCGCGGCGCGCGTGTTCGCATAGACGATTTCCCAGTCCGCGTTGACCGAGAAAAAGCCGTCATCGATGCTTTCCAGCAGGGTGCGCACCTGTTCGTGCGATTTCTGCAAGTCCAGCCGCGCCAGGTGATTTTCCGTCACGTCGCGCGCCGTCGCATAGATTGCGCCGCTTCCCGCCGGGTGGCGCATGCTCCATGCCAGCTGGACGATCCGCCCATCGTTGCGGCGGCACGAGACGGTCGCCTCGGCATCGCCATCCTGCCGGCTTGCCGCAAGCGCCGCGCGGATCACGCCGGCATCGGCTTCGACCGTGAGTTCCTCGATGCGGGCCTGGCGGACCAGGCCGGCCACCCCGTAGCCCAGCACGGGCCCGACCGCTTCATTGACATTGAGGATCGTGCCCTGCAGGTCTAGCAGCATCATGATGTCCGGCGAGTTGTCGATCAGCGCCACGTTCTGCTCGGCCATGCGCTCGAGGCGATGCAGGATGTCCTTTTCGCGCGTGATGTCGCGCGACACGAAGACGGCACCGAGGCATGCACCGGTGGCAGGATCGGTGACCATGCTGGTCTTCGATCCCAGCGTGACCCAGCCGCCGTCGATGCGGCGCTTGCGCAGCTCCATGGCGTCGGGCCGCGTTTCGCCGCCGAATACCAGTGCCAGTTCCGCGTTGCAGCGTGCATGGTCATCCGGATGCACGAAGGTGATCGCCGGCTGGCCGATCAGCTGGTCAGCGGTCCAGCCGAGGGTCCTAGTAAAAGAGGACGAGATGTCGATATACCGGCCCTCGGTGTCGCAAAAGGCCATCAGGTCGGTCGTGTTGTCGACCATGAGCCGCAGGGTCGCCGCGCTGCGCTGCGCCGCGTCCAGCGCGTGCCGCTGCGCCGTGATATCGGTCAACGCGCCTGAAAAGCCGGCACCGTGCGGCCGGGGCAGCCCGGTCATCAAGGCATGTCGCAGTTGCCCATCGCCGCAAACGATGTCGAGTTCCAGTTCGAACGGCTGCTGCCGGGCGAGGGCGCTTTCCGTCTGGCGTGCCAGGGCGTTGTTGTCGCCGGTCGCCACCGCGGCCACCCAGGCAGCCAGCGGCATGCCGGCCATGGCCGGCAGCAGTCCGGCAGACCATTCGAGGGACGGTTCGCATACCCCGTCCGCATTGGTGGTCCACGCCATGTGGATGACGGGTTCGTGAGATGGACTGCGTTCGCGCATCATGATAGTGCTGCCTCGTGCCGTGAGCGTGCCACGAAGGCATTGCTCGACATGCTTGGATGATCGTATGACGGAATAACGGCCAGGTCGAAGACGAAGCCGGATGGACGGCATGGCGGGGCCGGTTGCTCATGTGCCATGGCGGCACGGACGGCGGGCGGATTCAGGGACCGGATCGGGAGCAAGACCAAGACGCTACCATGAATAGTGCCTTAGTGCAATAAATGCTTCGAAGGAGTACTTCGTTTGTCGGACAACCGTCGCGTGTTTCCCAATCATGGGGTGCGTCAGGCAACGGGTCGATAGCAATTGGCATGTTGCCGCGCACGCTTGAATTTTCTTGACCATCCGGCAAGCCGGGGCCTAAGCTGGACTGGCATTATAAAAACCACATTCACCGTAGAGGAGCTGTGATGACGACGTTTCCCCAGAATGCGCCAGCAGGCCAGGGCGCGGAATTCCTGAATATCATGACGCAGCTCGGCAATGCGTATTCGAGCTCGTTCCAGTCGAGTGCACAGGAGATGTGGCAGAGCTCCTTCCGTATCGTCCAGGAACACACGGCGCGGGCGCTCGCCAACGCATCGCAGGAGTGCGCCGCGGAACTGGCCCGGAATGCCACCCAGATCGGACAGCGCTCGTTTGCAGATATTGTTGGCGCCAACCAGCAGGCGCTGACGATGATGGGTTCCGCCTTCACGAATGCGGTCATGGCGGGCGCGGCGCCACAAAATTACCTGCGCCTGCTCGCGCCGCGTGAATGAACCCGGCCCGGCGGTGCATCGCGTCATGCCGGGCCGGAGATTTGTAGCCAGTTTGTAACTGCGCCGCGGCAGGCCTCGTGGCGCAGGAACCCCGCCAGTTCAGCCTTTCCACCGGCAGGCATGCCGGTGCGATCCTCGTATACCACTGTTTCGCGGTGTAAATGTACGCAAAGCGAAACAAGGCGCCCAAAGTGCTGTGATAGAGTCGAGTTGATAAGC
>DASVVD010000558.1:0-6212 GCA_036386715.1 Pseudoduganella sp. | reverse complement strand
CCTCGGCCGCCATCTGCTGGGCGATCATCGGCACGGACACGGTGCCATCGACCGGCTGGCCGCCCGTCATCGCCACCGCATCGTTGTACAGGATCTTGTAGGTGATGTTCACCCGGGCGGCCACCGCGGCGCGAATCGCCAGGTAGCCGGAGTGGAAATACGTGCCGTCGCCCAGGTTCTGGAACACATGCGGCACTGTCGAGAAAGCCGCCTGGCCGATCCAGGGCGCACCTTCGCCGCCCATGTGCGTGGTCAGCTTGTTCATCTCCGGATAGATCGACGTGGCCATCACGTGGCAGCCGATGCCGGCCAGCGCGAAGCTGCCTTCCGGCACCTTGGTCGACGTGTTGTGCGGGCAGCCCGAGCAATAGAACGCCGGCCGGAACGGTGTGCTGATCGCTTTTTGCAGCACCGCGTCCTTGGCGTCGAGGAATGCCAGGCGTGCTGCGATCTGGCCGCAGATATGCTCATCCGTGACATAGCGCTTGATCCGCGAGGCAATCACCCGGGCTACCTGCGATACCGAGAAATCGGCTTTCGGCGGCAGCAGCCATTCGCCGCGTGGCGCCACCCATTCGCCCTTGTCGTCGAATTTGCCGATCACGCGCGGGCGCACATCGTCGCGCCAGTTGTACAGCTGCTCTTTCAGCTGGTATTCGACAAACTGGCGCTTCTCCTCGACCACCAGGATTTCATCGAGGCCCTGGGCAAACTCGCGCACCGAATCCGGCTCCAGCGGCCACGGCATCGCCACCTTGAACAGGCGCAGCCCGACCTGTGCCGCCATCGCCTCGTCGATGCCCAATTCTTCCAGCGCTTCGAGCACGTCCAGGTATGACTTGCCGGAAGCGATGATGCCCAGCTTGGCGTCCGGGTTGTCGATCGTGGTGTGGTTGAGCCGGTTCTCACGCGCATAGGCCAGGGCCGCATAGATCTTGTAGTCCTGCATCAGGGCTTCCTGGTTGCGCGCCTGCCGGCCCAGCGGCACGTTCGACAGCCGCGCGTTCAGTCCGCCCTCCGGCAATTGGAAGTCGTGCGGCAGTTTCACCTGCACGCGGAATGGATCGGCATCCACCGAGGAGGACGATTCCACCGTGTCCGCCAGCGCCTTGAACGCCACTGCGCAACCGGAGAAGCGCGACATTGCCCAGCCATGCACGCCCAGGTCCAGGTATTCCTGCACATTGCACGGATACAGTACCGGGATCATGCAGGCGGAAAAGATATGGTCGGACTGGTGCGGCAGTGTCGAGGAATAGGCGCCGTGGTCGTCGCCGGCCACCAGCAGCACGCCGCCGTGGCGCGCCGTGCCGGCGTGGTTCATGTGCTTGAACACGTCGCCGCAGCGGTCGACGCCCGGGCCCTTGCCGTACCACATCGCAAACACGCCGTCATACTTCGATGGGCCGATCAGGTCTACCTGCTGCGAGCCCCACACGGCTGTCGCAGCCAGGTCCTCGTTCACTCCCGGCACGAATTGCACGTGGTGCGCGTCGAGGTGTTTCTGCGTCTTCCACAACGTTTCGTCGAGTCCGCCCAGCGGCGAGCCGCGGTAGCCGGAAATGAAGCCGGCGGTATTCAGGCCCGCGGCCTCGTCGCGTTTGCGCTGCATCAATGGCAGGCGTACGAGGGCCTGTATGCCTGAAAGGAAGATCCTGCCGGACGTGGCGGTGTACTTGTCATCCAGGCTGACATCGTTCAGGGGGACTGGCTGCGGCGGCACGCCACTGCCGGGCAGCGGCGCGGCGGATCCCATTGCCGAGGTATCGGGCATGGCTTGTCTCCAAAATCTTGTTTCGGTTGCGCCTGCGCCATCGCACTTCGGGTAGAAACATTCCGGCCCAGGCCACTGTCGCACCCGCGCCGGTCTCGGGCCGGTTGCAATCGGGTGCGTCGACTGCCGCCGTTCATGGCGATGCGGTCATCGGGTCAGTGTACGCGTGGGTTGACGTATACGGAAATAGCGTTTGGGGATGGGGGTATAAGGAAAAATGATGGCCCGGGAAGGGGCTGCAGCAACGGTCAAAGCAGCGTGGCCCCCGGCCATGCACCGCCCGTGCACAGCTGGCGTACCACGTCCACGGCGAGCCGGCAGATCGCTGTCACGGCGGTGGTGGGCGGCAGGTTGCGCGATGCGCACAGCACCACGGTGCGCGAAATGGCCGGCTCGCCGATCTCCGCCCAGCGCATCTGGCCCCGCTCGATCTCGGGCAATACCGGTGCCACCGGCAGGATCGTGGCGCCCATCTGCGCCATCAGGGCGGATTTCAGGATTGCGATCGAATTGATCTCGATGACGCCGGAAGTGGCCAGCCCGGCTGCCCGCGCCACCGCTTCGATGCGCGGCCGCACGCCATGCTGCAGGCCGGGCAGGATCAGCGGGGTACCCAGCGCTTCGGCCAGCGTGATGGCCGGCACGGCGGGGAACCACGGTGCATCGGCACGGCTGATGAAGCGCTGCGCTTCATCTGCCAGCGGGGTGGGGGCGAACGGCGCCAGCTGGCCGTCGTCGAACAGCACCGCCAGGTTGACCCGGCCCGATTTCAGCTGCTCGGCCAGGTGACCGGTGAGTTCTTCCGTCAGTTGCAGCGTGATATCGGGATACTGCTCGCGTGCCGCCGCCAGCAGCGGCAGCGCCAGGGCGGCGGAGATACTGTGCGGCAGACCGAGCGTCACGGTGCCGGACGGCCGCGCCGAGTGCGTTACGGCCGAGCGGGCATCCGCCACTTGTTTCAGGATGGCCTGCGCGTGTTCGTAGAACACCTTGCCTGCATCGGTGCTGTGTACACCCTGGGCACTGCGGTGCACCAGCTGCGCACCCAGTTCTTCCTCGAGCTGGCGCAACTGCTGGGTCAACGCTGGCTGTGCAACGTGCAATACGAGCGCCGCACGCGACAGCGAGCCGTGCTCCACGATGGCAACGAAATACCGCAGTTGGCGCAATTCCATGGTTTGTCCGGGCGGCCGGAACGCTAGAAGAATTCGGCGGTATCGTTCGCTTCAACGGCACGCAGCAGGCCACGGCCGACCAGCTCGTCGTAATGGCAGGTCATGTTGCGGCCATGGCTTTTCGCGAAATACAGCGCCTGGTCGGCACGGCCCAGGATCACCACCGGCGCCTCGCTGGCGCTGATGGCCACGAAGCCGATGCTGACGGTGATCTTGCCGAGCTGTGGAAAATCGTGCTCCGCCACGTTCATGCGGAAGCGCTCGATGATCTGGTGTGCCTCCTCCAGGGTAGTGGAACGCAGCAATACCACGAATTCTTCGCCGCCAAAGCGGAACACGCGGTCCTGGGTGCGAAACGACGACGTCAGCAGGTTGGCAACCAGGATCAGCACCTCATCGCCATACAGATGGCCGAACCGGTCGTTGACGTGCTTGAAATGATCGACGTCGACCACGGCCAGCCACTGCTGCTCCTGTTGCTTTCCCTGCTCCTTCCCCTGCTCCTTGTGCTGGCGGCGCTCCGGCTCGCCCGGCAGCAGTGCCGTCGCATCCTGCGCCATGCCTGAAACGAGCAACATCTTCGCCAGCTGGTCATCGAAAGTCTTGCGGTTCAGCAGGCCTGTCAGCGAGTCGCGCTCGCTGTAGTCGAGCAGGTTATGGAAATTGCGGTACACGCTGACGATACCGCCGATCACATGGATCGTGTCAGGCGTATAGGGCGTCGGGTTGACGATTTCCAGGCAGGTATCGGCCTTGTCGTGCTCACCCAGCCAGATCGGCAGCCACAGCGTGTGCGTGCCATCGGCATCCACCTGCTCGGCAAAGGCTTCGTGGCGGGCAAGGCAGGCGGCCAGTGCGGGCATGTTCGCGATCGGCTCGCCAGGGCTGGCCAGGTCCGGGTGCTCTTCCATCCGCGCCGGGCGGCCGGCTACCACGACTGCGCGCGAACGCACATGCAAGTGTCCCCGCACATTCGCCAGTGTCAGGACGCGCGCGCGGCTGGCGCAGGCCAGTTCCTGCACCGCCGAGATCACGGAGATATCGAGCATCGAGTGATCGCGGTGGCCGGTCATGTCCACCATGTGTTTCAGTAAGGAATCCATGCTCGTCGTTTAAAAGTTACCGCCCTGTTCGAAAGGCATTCCAGCCTTGCGGATCACAGTCTTGTGGAACGCAGGCCCTTGTGATTTTACTCGGTGTGGCCGGGAGGCAGCGTTTCCCGATATGGCCCTGTTTTGCGATGCCATGCCCGGAGGCGGCAGCAAACTTTGTGGAAAGGCTGGTGTTGTTTTGAAGTTGGTTCCATACGGCAAGCTTGCGCCATATCAATATTTCCGGAGCGCATAAAACGTACAGTAGCTCCACTGGCGAACGATTCGCAGCCAGGCAGAAGCTCCCCCACTAACCGATATCACTGGAGAGAAACATGAAATCATTTATCACTGCAGCGCGTCAATTCGCACTGGATGAAGAAGGCGTCACCGCCATCGAGTATGGCCTGATCGCAGCCGTGATCGCAGGCGTCGTCATCACGGCATTCACCGCGCTCGGCGGCACGCTCAGTACTGCGTTCTCCCGGATCGGTACCAAGATCACCACCGCGTTGCCTGCCTGATTGCCGGTAAACCCGCTGGCTTCGGCTGCGGGTTTTGTACTCCCACACCTGGTGAATGTCCCATGACGCAGGCGCTTGAAGCAATGCTTCTGTGGCGAGCAGCGGGGCAAACATGGCATTGCGGCGAAGTCCCAATCTGCTGGGGCCGAGTTTCCGAGGTGCATGAAGCGTATGGCACCACTGGCGAACGAACGGCATGCCAGAAACCCAATCACAAACTGATGTTACAGGAGAGAAAAATGAAATCATTGATTATTGCAGCCCGCGAATTCGTACTGGATGAACAAGGCGTCACCGCCATCGAGTATGGCCTGATCGCGGCCGTCATTGCAGGCGTTGTCCTGACTGCATTCAGCGCACTGGGTACCACGCTCAGTACTGCGTTCGGCAGCATCGGTACCAAGATCGCCGCCGCATTACCTAGCTGATTGCCCGGTCGCCCGCCGGATCTGACGGCGGTTTTTTCACTTTTACATTGGTGAATGCTCCATGAACCAGGCACTTGAACTGATGCTGCTGTGGCTTCTCTTGCAGGCAGCGGTAACCGACCTGGCACTGCGGCGCATTCCCAATGTGCTGGTGCTGAGCGGCTTGCTGATCGCGATGCTGTTGCATCTTCGCGCGGGCAATCCCGGCGCGTGGCTCGATACAGGGCTTGCCGGGCTGGCCACGGGGTTCTTCATCTTCCTGCCACTGTATGTATTGCGTGGCATGGCGGCAGGCGACATCAAGCTGATGGCGATGACCGGTGCGTTTGTCGGCCCCGGCATGGCGGTGCACATCGCGCTCCTGACCTGCCTGATCGGTGGTGTCCTTGCGCTGGTGATGTTGGTGCTCAACGGCCGCTGGCGCATTTTGGTGCGCAACCTGAAAACCATCCTGGAACCGATGCTCTGGCGCTGCATGGGCATCCCCGTGCAAGCCACGCCTGTCTCTAGGGAGGCCAGTGCCGGCGGCATTCCCTACGGCGTTGCCATTGCACTGGGCACGCTGGCTGTGGTGGTAAATGCACACAGGTAATCTTTTGCTCGGGGTCAATATCCATAAGGAAACGTCTCGCTAGAATCGTTTTCTTCAACAGGAAGGAGCGGGCAAATGGATTCTCAAACCATGATCGCAACGGGTGGCGAGCGGGCCGATGACCAGCCGGCATTGCCGCCGCAGCCAAAAACGGTGCGTGAAACAGGCCTGGAGCTGGCGCTGCTGGTCGAGCTGGCAACCAAGAATCTGTTTGGCGGCGGCAAGGTCCACCTGCCGGTGTTGACCACGCGCCTGCGGCTGTCGATCAACGTACTGCGCGAAGTACTCGATTTCATGGTGGCCGAGCAATTGGCCGAGGTGGCATGGCGGGGCGACGCGGATATCGACGTGCAGTACCAGTTGACTTCCGCCGGCCGCCAGCGCGCGGTGGCGTGGCTGGAACGCTGTCCCTACGTGGGCCCGGCGCCGGTGCCGCTGGAGGCCTACCGCGCGATGGTGCAGCGCCAGTCGGCCCTGTTGCCATCGGTGGCGGCCGGCGCTATAGCAGCCGAATTCGCTGACGATTGCCTGCCCGCCAGTGTGCGCGAACTGGCGGGCGCCGCGCTGCACTCGCACCGCTCGCTGCTGCTGCACGGTCCTTCGGGCAGCGGCAAGACCACACTGGCAC
>DASVVD010000557.1:0-2057 GCA_036386715.1 Pseudoduganella sp. | reverse complement strand
TCCGATCCGGCGCCCCGATAGTAGCGCTGTGTGGATTACGCGTAAACCGGGTACTTGTCAGCCAGCACCTTGACGGCGGCCTTCACGCGTTCGATCGTGGCGGCATCCTGCGGGTTGTCCAGCACGTCGGCGATCAGGTTGCCCACTTCCTCGGCTTCCGCTTCCTTGAAGCCGCGGGTGGTCATTGCCGGGCTGCCCAGGCGGATGCCGGACGTGACGAACGGCTTTTGCGGGTCGTTCGGGATGCCGTTCTTGTTGCAGGTGATGTGGGCCGAACCCAGGATCGCCTCGGCTTCCTTGCCGGTCAGGTTTTTCGCGCGCAAGTCGACCAGGAACACGTGCGACTCGGTGCCGCCGGAAACGATGCGCAGGCCACGCTTGATGAGGGTTTTGGCCAACACATCGGCGTTTTTCAGGACCTGCTGCTGGTAGGCCTTGAATTCCGCCGACTGCGCTTCCTTGAAGGCCACCGCCTTGCCGGCAATGACGTGCATCAGCGGGCCACCCTGGATGCCGGGGAAGATCGCCGAATTGATGATCTTCTCGTGCTCGGCCTTCATCAGGATGATGCCGCCGCGCGGGCCGCGCAGCGACTTGTGCGTGGTCGACGTGACGAAGTCGGCGTGCGGCACCGGGTTCGGGTACAGGCCGGCGGCGATCAGGCCGGCGTAGTGGGCCATGTCGACCATGAAGTAGGCCCCCACGGCCTTGGCCACGGCGGCGAAGCGTTCGAAGTCGATCTTCTTCGAGAAGGCCGACGCGCCGGCGATGATCAGCTTCGGCTTGTGCTCGTGGGCCAGCTTTTCCATGGCTTCGTAGTCGATCTCTTCTTCGGCGGTCAGGCCGTAGGACACCACGTTGAACCACTTGCCGGACATGTTCAGCGCCATGCCGTGGGTCAGGTGGCCGCCTTCGGCCAGCGACATGCCCATGATCGTGTCGCCCGGCTTGAGCACGGCGAAGAACACGCCCTGGTTGGCCTGCGAGCCGGAGTTCGGCTGCACGTTCGCGGCTTCGGCGCCGAACAGCTGCTTGACACGGTCGATCGCCAGTTGCTCGACGACGTCGACGTATTCGCAACCGCCGTAGTAGCGCTTGCCCGGATAGCCTTCGGCATATTTATTCGTCAGCTGCGAACCCTGTGCTTCCATGACGGCCGGCGACGTGTAGTTCTCCGATGCGATCAGCTCGATATGGTCGTGCTGGCGCTTGTTTTCGTTCTGGATGGCGCCGAACAGTTCCGGGTCGACATTGGCGAGGGTGTGATCTTTTGCGAACATGAATTAACTCCGATTGAGACTGGCAGATAGGATCGAATGAGGAAATGCCGGCGAGGTGTGGCCTGCAACAAGACGTCCGCAGGCAGCCTCTCCGCACGCTCATCCGCGCGATTCCATCTTGGCTGCCCAGGCGAACGGCGTTGTGACATCCCACGTTCCCCGGTGGATCTCCACCTCTCGCCCGCAACCCGGTCTGGAACAGCTACCTGTCGTTGCGCACTTTTCGCCAGTTACGTGGGACATAAATGGAGCCGAGATTGTATGTGATGTGCCCAGTCTGAGCAAGGAAGCAGGCAGCGCGACCGGCCCGGTGCCCCTGGTAGCGCGACCAAAACTGCCATTTCGGCTACAATCGCGAGGATTGCCGGGCGTTGCCGCCCGCTCCACCGCTCTTTCGAGGAATGCTCATGATCGTCTTCATTACCGGCGCAACTGCCGGCTTCGGCGCCGCGATGGCGCGCATCTTTGCCACCAATGGCCACCGCGTGCTGATCGCCGGCCGCCGCGAAGACCGGCTGGAAGCCCTGGTGGGCGAACTGGGCCCGAACGTGCGCGCCGTGCCGCTCGATGTGACGAACAAGGCCGCGATCCAGGCCGCGCTCGAGGCGCTGCCGGCCGACTGGCGCGATATCGATGTGCTGATCAACAACGCCGGCCTGGCGCTCGGCGTGCGGCCGGCGCACGAGGCCCAGCTGGAAGACTGGGAAACCATGATCGCCACCAATTGCACCGGGCTGGTGACGATGACGCGCGCCGTGCTGCCCGGCATGGTCGAGC
>DASVVD010000556.1:0-14809 GCA_036386715.1 Pseudoduganella sp. | reverse complement strand
GCTGGTCGGGCAGGGCGGCTGACATGGCGCCGCTGCAGGTGGTTCGCCCGCCATCGCCCGCCGAGGCGTTGCTGTGCGCGCGCGGCGTCACCCTCGAATACCGCAGCGCCGGCAACGCCGTGCGCGCCACGCAGGATGTCGACTTCGACGTGTTCGGCGGTGACCGCTTCGTACTGCTGGGGCCTTCCGGGTGCGGCAAGTCATCGCTGCTCAAGGCCGTCGGCGGCTTCATCACGCCAGCGGCCGGCACGATCACGCTGGGCGGCAAGCTCATCACCAAGCCGGGCCCGGACCGCATCTGCGTGTTCCAGGAATTCGACCAGCTGCCGCCGTGGAAGACGGTGCTGGAAAACGTCATGTTCCCGCTGCTGGCATCGAAAAGCTGCGGCCGTGCCGAGGCCCGGGAACGGGCACGGCACTGGATCGCGCGAGTCGGCCTGGGCCGCTTCGAGGATGCCTATCCGCACACGCTGTCCGGCGGCATGAAGCAGCGCGTGGCGATCGCCCGGGCACTGGCCATGCAGCCGGCGGTGCTGCTGATGGACGAGCCGTTCGCCGCGCTCGATGCGCTCACGCGCCGCACCATGCAGGAGGAACTGACCAAACTGTGGGAGGAGTCGCCGTTTACGCTGCTGTTCGTCACCCACTCGATCGAGGAGGCGCTGGTGGTCGGCAACCGCATCCTGCTGCTGTCGCCGCACCCCGGCCGGGTGCGCGCGGAGCTGAACAGCCACCAGTTCGGGCTGCACAGCGGCGGCAGCGCCGACTTCCAGCAGGCCGCGCAGCGCATCCACCACCTGCTGTTCGGTGAGGCGCCAGCCGCCGGGGCGGCCACCGGAGCCACCGGTGGAAACGAAAGGATCGTCCTGTGAGCACGTTGACCCCACCGATCCGGCAGGAATATCAGTACGACCTCGCGCCCGCTGCGCCGGCATCGCTGCAACGGCGCCTGCCTGTCGCGCAGCGGCTGTGGGCGCAGGGCTGGCTGCGCAAGGCCGTGCTGCTGGCCGTGCTGGCGCTGCTGTGGGAACTTGCCGCGCGCTGGCAGGATAACGACCTGCTGCTGCCCACCTTCGTGCAGACCGCGCGCGCGTTCGTCGAAGGCATCGCCAGCGGCGAACTGCTCGAGAAAGTGCAGGTCTCGCTGGCGGTGCTGGTGCAGGGCTACCTGGCCGGCATCGTGCTGGCGTTCGTGCTGACCGCGCTGGCCGTGTCCACGCGCGTGGGGCGCGATCTACTGGAAACCCTGGTGGCCATGTTCAACCCGCTGCCCGCGATCGCGCTGCTGCCGCTGGCCATGCTGTGGCTCGGGCTCGGCAACGCCAGCCTGGTGTTCGTCATCGTGCACGCCGTGCTGTGGCCGCTGGCGCTGGGCACCTACGCCGGCTTCCAGTCGGTGCCGGCCACGTTGCGCATGGCTGGCCGCAATTATGGCTTGACCGGCTTGCCCTTCGTACTGCAGATCCTGGTACCGGCCGCGCTGCCGGCGATTGTCTCCGGCCTGAAGATCGGCTGGGCATTCGCGTGGCGCACCCTGATCGCTGCGGAACTGGTGTTCGGCGCCTCGTCCGGCAAGGGCGGCCTGGGCTGGTACATCTTCCAGAACCGCAACGAGCTGTACACCGACAAGGTCTTCGCCGGCCTCGCCGCCGTGATCCTGATCGGCCTTGCCGTCGAACACCTGCTGTTCGCCACCCTCGAGCGCACCACGCTCAACAAGTGGGGCATGCGTTCGAACGGTTGAGTTCGTGTCATGGTGCCTGACCCCTTGACACGAACTCAGCCGTAAATTGTTTTTCACCACATTGGCACATTTCTTGCTCGACAATAGGGCATGAGCCGCCATCTCCGCATCGTTTTAGTTCACCCTCCGCACGAAAGCGACGCTTCGCAACGGGCCGCCGCGCTGCAGGCCGGCCTGGCCGAGGCTGGTTATGAGCTGGTGGCGTCGCTGCCGGCAGACCTCAACCTGCCGGAGCAGGTCGCCCGCCTGCAGCCGGACATGATCATCGTCGACGCCGAATCCGATGCGCGCGACGTGCTGGAACATATCGTCGTCGTCACCCGCGACGAGCGCCGCCCCATCGTCATGTTTACCGAGGATGCCAAGCAGTCGTCGATGGATGCGGCGATCGAGGCGGGCGTGTCGGCCTATATCGTGGCCGGCCTGAAGCCGGAGCGCATCAAGCCGGTACTGAACGTGGCCATGGCGCGTTTCCGCAAGGAGCAGAAGCTGCTCGACGAACTGCAGGACACCAAGCACAAGCTGGCCGAGCGCAAGGTGGTCGACCGCGCCAAGGGCCTGCTGATGAGCCGCCACGGCATGACGGAAGAGCAGGCCTACCAGCGCCTGCGGACGATGGCAATGAACAAGAACCTGAAGCTGGCCGACATCGCCCAGCGCATACTGGACGTGGAGGACTTGCTGGGCTGATGCGCGAACCTCGCGCGGCCCCGCCGGAGCAGTCATGCATATCGAAAAAACAACCGTCAACGTAGGATTCAACCCGCTGACCGACTGCGCGTCCGTCGTCATGGCGGCCATGCTGGGCTTCGACGAGAAGCACGGCATCCGCATCGTGCTGTCCCGCGAAACGTCGTGGGCCGGCGTGCGCGACAAGCTGATGACCGGCGAGCTCGATGCCGCCCATGCACTGTACGGCATGGTGTACGGCGCCCAGCTGGGCATCGGCGCGCAGCCGCGCGACATGGCCGTGCTGATGAACCTGAACCGCAACGGCCAGGCCATCACGCTGTCGCGCCGCCTGGGGGAGCAGGGCGCGACCGATGGCGCCACGCTGGCCGCGCTGATGGCCCGCGAAGTCGGCGAAACGCGCCGTCAATACGTGTTCGCCCAGACTTTCCCGACCGGCACGCACGCCATGTGGCTGTATTACTGGCTGGCCACGCACGGCATCGACCCGATGAAGGATGTGCGGGCGATCACGTTGCCGCCGTCGCAGATGGTATACAACCTCGCCGAGGGCCACATGGACGGCTTCTGCGCCGGCGAACCGTGGGGCCACCAGGCCGTGATGGAGGGTATCGGCGTCACCGCCGCGACCAGCCAGCAGATCTGGCCGGATCACCCGGAAAAGGTGCTGGGTGCCTCGCTCGATTTCGTGCGCGCGCACCCGAACACGTGTCGCGCCCTGATCGCGGCCGTGCTGGAAGCGGGCCGCTGGATCGATGCCAGCGATGAAAACCGCCGCGCCACCGCCGAGATCATCGCCGCCGCTCCCTATGTCGATACCGCCAAGGCGGCGATCCTGCCCCGCATCCTCGGGCATTACGACGATGGGCTGGGCCACGCCTGGCACGATGCGCACCCGATGCGCTTCCACCAGGACGGCCAGGCCAACTACCCGTGGCTGTCCGACGGCATGTGGTTCATGACCCAGTTCCGCCGCTGGGGCCTGCTCCGGACCGACCCCGATTATTTCGCGGTGGCGCAGTCGGTCGTCCAGTTGCGGCTGTATCGCGAGGCGGCCGAAATGGCCGGCGTGGCGGTGCCGGCGGACACGCTGCGCAGCTCGACGCTGGTCGACGGCCATGTCTGGGACGGCACCGATCCGGCCCGCTACGCCGCCGCGTTCGCGATCCACGCACGCTGACGCTGCACTGCACCAGAAGCGGGCGGCACTGCACCGCGAACTTGCATGCTGCCCTGTTTTTCCCTCCCCATCCGGTCGCATTCCGCCGCGCTCCCCGCGCATTTTTACCTGTCCCCCTCTGGGCGCCACGCTTGGACCAAGCTGGCACGCCTCTTGCAAAGTAACGGGTAAGAGGTCAATGGCGATCTCCTGAACATTGCATGGTCGTCCCAATGGCGGGGCGGCATCAGGACAACGGCGTCCGGACGGTACTCACGAAACTGCGTTTTCGAGGGACTGCCCGGGCGCCATTTTTTTTGCTCGTAGCTTCCACCAACAGGGATCTTAAAATGACCAGCGACCTGACCCGCAAAGCTGACAGCATCAAGCTCTTCTCCCTCGCCACGCCGCAGATGCGCGCCTTCCACCTGGCGTGGCTGGCCTTCTTCGCCTGCTTCTTCGCCTGGTTCGCCTGCGCCCCGCTGATGCCCGTCATCAAGGGCGAATTCGGCCTGACCGCCGGACAGATCGCCAACATCAATATCGCCGCGGTGGCGATCACGATCGTGGTGCGCATGATCATTGGCCCGCTGTGCGACCGCGTCGGCCCGCGCAAGGCCCATACCGCGCTGCTGATCCTCGGCGCGATCCCCGTGTTCGGCGTGGCCGCTTCGCAAAGCTACGAGAGCTTCCTGTTCTTCCGCATGCTGATCGGCGCGATCGGCGCCAGCTTCGTCATCACCCAGTACCACACGTCGGTGATGTTCGGCCCGCGCGTGGTGGGCACCGCCAACGCGGCCACCGCGGGCTGGGGCAATGCGGGCGGCGGCGCCACGCAGGCCATGATGCCGCTGATCCTGGCCGCGATCCTGATGCTGGGCGTTTCCGAAACGATGGGCTGGCGCCTTGCGCTGATCGTGCCGGGCGTGCTGATGATCATCGTCGGCGTGCTGTACTGGAACTTCACGCAGGATTGCCCGCAAGGTAACTATGCCGAGCTGCGCAAGGCCGGCATCGAGATCGAAGGCGGCAAGAAAGGCGGCTGGGACAGCTTCAAGCTGGCCGCCTCGAACTACCGCGTGTGGCTGCTGTTCGTCACCTACGGCGCGTGCTTCGGCGTGGAGCTGTTCATCCACAACGTGGCCGCCACCTACTACGTCGACCAGTTCGGCATGTCGCTGAAACAGGCCGGCCTGGCCGCCGGCAGCTTCGGCCTGCTGGCGCTGTTCGCCCGTGCCCTGGGCGGCATCGTGTCCGACAAGATGGCCCTGCGCGGCAGCCTGAATGCCCGCGTATCGCTGCTGTTCGTGCTGATGCTGGGCGAAGGCGCCGGCCTGATCTGGTTTGCCCATGCCGATACCGCCACGCTGGCCATCTTCGCCATGCTGTCGTTCGGGCTGTGCGTGCACATGGCCTGCGGCGCCACCTACGCGCTGGTGCCGTTCATCGACAAGCGCGCGCTGGGCGGCGTCACCGGCATCATCGGCGCGGGCGGCAATGTGGGCGCCGTCGCCGCCGGCTTCCTGATGAAGGGCGTCGGCAGCACGCAGCAGACGCTGTCGATCCTCGGCTTCCTGGTGCTGATCTCCGCCGTGTGCGCGATCGCCCTGCGGTTCTCGGCCAGCACGAACGAAGAACACGCGCTGGTCCGCGCCGCCGCCTGATTTCCAATACCGAATACTTGAACATTGATTCACGGAGCAGAAAATGAAAATCGTCGTCATCGGTCATGGCATGGTCGGCCACAAATTCCTCGAAAGCCTGGCGGACAATCCTGTCGCCGGCATGCAGGTCACGGTGCTGTGCGAAGAACCGCGCCCGGCCTACGACCGCGTGCACCTGTCGGAATTCTTCAGCGGCAAGAGCGCCGACGACCTGTCGCTGGTGAAGCCGGGCTTCTTCGAGCGTTCCGACATGGTGCTGCGCCTGAACGCGCGCGCCGAGTCGATCGACCTGAAGGCGAAAACGGTCACCGCCAGCACCGGCGACGTCCTGTCCTATGACAAGCTGGTGCTCGCCACCGGTTCGTTCCCGTTCGTGCCGCCGATCGATGGCCGCGACCGCAAGGACTGCTTCGTGTACCGCACCATCGAAGACCTGGAAGGCATGGCCGAAGCGGGCGCGCGCCTGAAAACCGGCGTGGTCATCGGCGGCGGCCTGCTGGGCCTCGAATGCGCCAAGGCGCTGCGCGACCTGGGCCTGATCACCCACGTGGTCGAGTTCGCACCGCGCCTGATGGCGGTGCAGGTCGATGACGGCGGCGGCCGCATCCTGCGCAACAAGATCGCCGAACTGGGCGTGACCGTCCACACCGGCAAGAACACCACCGCCATCGTCGACGGCGAGGAAGGCGCGCACCGCATGCAGTTCGCCGACGGCACGCACCTCGACGTGGACATGATCGTCTTTAGTGCCGGGATCCGCCCGCGCGACCAGCTGGCCAAGGAAGCCGGCCTGGTGGTGGGCCCGCGCGGCGGCATCCAGATCGATAACCAGTGCCGCACGTCCGATCCGGACGTGTTCGCGATCGGCGAATGCGCGCTGTGGAACGGCATGATCTACGGTCTCGTCGCACCGGGCTACGACATGGCCCGCACGGTGGCGAAGCAGCTGGCTGGCCAGCCGGCCGAATTCGCCGGCGCCGACATGAGCACCAAGCTGAAACTGATGGGCGTGGACGTGGCGTCCATTGGCGACCCGCACGGCAAGGTCGAAGGCTCGCGCAGCTACCAGTTCACCGACGAGCGCAAGCAGGTCTACAAGAAGATCGTCGTGTCCGATTGCGGCAAGTATCTGCTGGGCGGCGTGATGGTCGGCGATGCCGGCGAATACGGCACGCTGCTGCAGATGATGCTGAACCGGATCGAACTGCCGGAATCGCCCGAGTTCCTGATCCTGCCGCAGTCCGACGGCAAGGCCAAGCCGGGCCTGGGCGTGGATGCGCTGCCCGATGCCGCGCAGATCTGCTCGTGCAACAACGTGACCAAGGGCGCGATCTGCGCCGCGGTGGGCGGCGGCGCCATGTCGATCGGCGCACTGAAGAGCTGCACCAACGCCGGCACCTCGTGCGGCGGCTGCGTGCCGCTGGTCACGCAGGTCATGAAGGCCGAGATGAAAAAGCAGGGCATGGACGTGAACAACCATGTCTGCGAACACTTCGCGCACTCGCGCCAGGAACTGTTCCACATCGTCCGCGCCGGCAATATCCGGACGTTCGACGAACTGCTGGCCCAGCACGGCAAGGGCATGGGTTGCTCGGTTTGCAAGCCGCTCGCCGCATCGATCCTGGCCACGTGCTGGAACGATTTCGTGCTGAAGAAGGAACACGCCAGCCTGCAGGACACCAACGATTACTACCTGGGCAATATCCAGAAGGACGGCACCTACTCG
Source organism: Pseudoduganella sp. (assembly GCA_036386715.1). Lineage (GTDB taxonomy): Bacteria > Pseudomonadota > Gammaproteobacteria > Burkholderiales > Burkholderiaceae_D > Rugamonas. Next base: position 7,826 of record DASVVD010000556.1, on the reverse strand, counting down.
GTGGTGCCGCGCATGCCGGGCGGCGAAGTCACGCCGGACGGCCTGATCGCCGTCGGCCAGGTGGCCAAGAAATACGGCCTGTACACCAAGATCACCGGCGGCCAGCGGGTCGACCTGTTCGGCGCCCGCGTCGACGAACTGCCGTCGATCTGGGAAGAACTGATCGCCGCCGGCTTCGAAACGGGCCACGCGTACGGCAAATCCTTACGCACCGTGAAATCGTGCGTCGGTTCCACCTGGTGCCGTTATGGCGTGGACGACAGCGTGGGCCTGGCGATCGAACTGGAGAACCGCTACAAGGGCCTGCGCACGCCGCACAAGATCAAGTTCGGCGTATCGGGCTGCACCCGCGAGTGCGCCGAGGCGCAGGGCAAGGACGTGGGCATCATCGCCACCGAAAAGGGCTGGAACCTGTACGTGTGCGGCAATGGCGGCATGAAGCCGCGCCACGCCGAACTGTTCGCCTCGGACCTGGACAAGGCCACGCTGATCAGGTACGTCGACCGCTTCCTGATGTTCTACAGCCGCACGGCCGACCGCCTGCAACGCACCAGCACCTGGCGCGACAACCTGGAAGGCGGCCTGGAATACCTGCAGGACGTGGTCATCAACGACAAGCTCGAGCTGGCCGCCGAACTCGAAGCGGACATGCAGCGCGTGGTCGATACCTATGTCTGCGAGTGGAAGGAAGCCGTCACCAATCCTGAAACGCGCGCCCGCTTCCGCCACTTCGTCAACAGCGAAAGCAAGGACGAGAACGTGGTGTTCATCGAGGAGCGTGGCCAGATCCGCCCGGCCACCGTGCAGGAAAAGAAGCGCGTCATACCCATCAAGGCCGCCTGAGCACAACACCCGCGAATCAACGCCCGAAGTGAAGCCTAACCCCAAGGAGCCAACATGAAACGTGAAAACGAAGCCGCCAACTGGACCGCGATCTGCGGCGTGGAAGACATCGTGCCGAACACCGGCGTGTGCGCCCTGCTGAACAACGAGCAGGTGGCCGTATTCCGCCTGCAGGACGGTACCGACACACGCGTGTTCGCCATCGGCAACTACGATCCGAATTCGGAAGCGTCCGTGCTGTCGCGTGGCCTGGTGGGCAACCTGGGCGAGCGCATCGTCGTGGCTTCGCCGATCTACAAGCACCATTTCGACCTGCAGACGGGCGAATGCCTCGAAGCGCCGGAAAACTCGGTGCCCACCTGGCCGGCGCGGATCGACTCCGGCAAGGTCTGGATCGGTGCCTGATCGCGGCTGGTCGATGTGGTTGGTCAACAGGCTTCACACAAGGAACATCAGATGAAACCCTCGCTCGTCGTCATCGGCAACGGCATGGCTGGCATGCGCACGGTCGAGGAGTTGCTCGCGCTCGCCCCCGACCTGTACGACATCACCGTGTTCGGCGCCGAACCGCACGGCAACTACAACCGCATCCTGCTGTCGCCCGTGCTGGCCGGCGAAAAGTCGGTCGACGACATCATGCTCAACACGCGCGCATGGTATGAGGAGAACGGCATCACGCTGCACGCCGGCGACCCGGTGGTGCACATCGACCGCCGCCGCCGCATCGTGCGCGCGCAGTCCGGCCACGAAGTGCGCTACGACCGGCTGCTGCTGGCGACCGGTTCGAAGCCGTTCATCATCCCGGTGCCGGGCCACCAGCTGCCCGGCGTTCTCGCGTTCCGCGACATCGCCGATGTCGAAGGCATGCTCGAAGCGGCGCGCAATCACCGGCACGCGGTCGTCATCGGCGGTGGCCTGCTGGGGCTGGAAGCCGCCAACGGCCTGGCCCGGCAGGGCATGACGGTCACCGTGGTGCACGTGACGGATGCGCTGATGAACCAGCAGCTCGACAAACCCGCCGCGCAGCTGCTGCAGCGCGCGCTGGAAGCGCGCGGCCTGGCCTTCATGCTCGAGGCACAAACCGCCGAGATCGTCGGTCCGGACCGCGTGACCGCGGTGCGCTTCAAGGACGGTACTGAAATCCCGGCCGACCTGGTAGTGATGACGGCCGGCGTGCGGCCCAATGTCGAGCTGGCGAAATCGGCCGGCCTGCATTGCGAACGCGCCATCGTGGTCGACGACACGCTGCAGACCTATGACCCGCGCGTGTATGCGGTCGGCGAATGCGTGCAGCACCGCCGCGCCACCTTCGGCCTGGTCGCGCCGATCTGGGAGCAGGCCAAGGTGTGCGCCGCCCACCTGGCCGGCAATGGCCACCGCCGCTATGTGCAGCAGGCTTCGCCCACGCGGCTGAAAGTGACCGGCATCGAGCTGTATTCGGTGGGCGACTTCATCGGCGGCGACAGCTCCGAGGACCTGGTGCTGCGCGACGCGCGCCGCGGCGTCTACAAACGGCTGGTACTGGACGGATCGTGCCTGGTCGGCGCCGTGCTGTATGGCGACGTGCAGGACGGGCCGTGGTATTTCGACCTGATCCAGCGCGGCGCCGATATCAGCGCCATGCGCCATCAACTGTTGTTCGGCCCCGCGCTGGCGGCGTAACCCCGCAGTGAAAACCCTGCATTGCTCAGCATTGGAACCATCGTGAATCTGTCCCAGGAACATCTCGCCGTCGCCACCACCTGTCCCTACTGCGGCGTCGGCTGCGGCGTCAAGGCCACGCCGCAGGGGCCGCAGTTCGCCACCGTGGCCGGCGATACGGCGCACCCGGCCAACTTCGGCCGGCTGTGCGTCAAGGGTTCGGCACTCGGCGAAACGCTGGGACTGGAAGGCAGGCTGCTGCATCCGCAGGTGCGTGACAGCGGGCGAGGGGGCGCGCTGCGGCAGGTGTCATGGGATGAAGCGCTGGACCGCGCCGCCGGCCAATGGCGCGCGATCGTCGACCAGCACGGACCGGATTCCGTGGCCCTGTATGTCTCCGGCCAGCTGCTGACGGAGGATTACTACGTCGCCAACAAGCTCATGAAAGGCTATGTGGGCAGCGCCAATATCGATACCAATTCGCGGCTGTGCATGTCGTCCGCGGTGGCCGGCCACAAGCGCGCGTTCGGCGAGGACCTGGTGCCGGTCGATTACGACGACCTGGAAAACGCCGACATGATCGTGCTGGCCGGCTCGAACCTGGCATGGTGCCACCCGATCCTGTTCCAGCGCATCATGCGCGCCAAGGAAGCGCGGCCCGGCCTGAAGCTGGTCGTCATCGATCCGCGCCGCACGGCCACCTGCGAAATGGCCGACCTGCACCTGCCCGTGAAACCGGGCACCGACGTGTGGCTGTTCAACGGCCTGCTGGCCTACCTGTCGAAGAGCGACGCGGTGGACCCGGCGTTCATCGCCAACCACACGCTCGGCCTGGGCGAAGCGCTGGAAGTGGCCGACATCACGCCCGAAGCGGTGGCAAAGGCGTGCAAGCTGGCGCTGGAAGACGTGCTGGCGTTCTACGATGCGTTTGCCGCCACGGCAAAAGTCATCACCGGTTTCTCGATGGGCGTGAACCAGTCGTCCGCCGGGACCGACAAGGTCAACGCCATCATCAACTGCCACCTGGTGACCGGCCGGATCGGCAAGCCGGGCATGGGCCCGTTCTCGATCACGGGCCAGCCGAACGCGATGGGCGGGCGCGAAGTGGGCGGCCTGGCCAACATGCTGGCCGCGCACCTCGACCTGGACAAGCCGGCGCACCGCGCCGCCGTGCAGTCGTTCTGGGCTTCGCCGCGCATCGCCGACAAGCCGGGCCTGAAGGCCGTCGACCTGTTCCAGGCCATCGAATCAGGCAAGGTGAAAGCCGTGTGGGTGATCGCCACCAATCCGGTCGTCAGCCTGCCCGATGCCGACCAGGTGCGGCGCGCGCTGTCGAAAGCCGAGCTGGTGATCGCCTCCGACGTGGTGCTGGAAACGGATACCAACGCCTTTGCCCACATCCTGCTGCCCGCGCTTGCATGGGGCGAAAAGGATGGCACGGTGACCAATTCCGAGCGCCGCATCTCGCGCCAGCGCGCATTCCTGTCCGCGCCGGGCGAGGCGAAGGGCGACTGGAAAATCCTGTGCGAGTTCGCACAGCGGCTTGGCTACGAAGGGTTCGATTTCACGCACCAGTCGCAGATCTTTGCCGAGCACGCGCGCCTGTCGGCCTGGCGCAATACGCCGGACGAGTTGCCGCGTGCGTTCGATATCGGCGCATTGGCAGGGCTGGCGCAGGCTGCCTACGATGCGCTGCAGCCGGTGCAATGGCCGCTGGGCCGCCGCGTATTCGCCGACCACCGTTTCTCGTTCCCGGACGGCCGTGCCCGCTTCGTGCCGACGGCGCCGCGCCTGCCCGTGCATGCCGCGGGCGGCGACTATCCGCTGGTGCTCAACACGGGCCGCGTGCGCGACCAGTGGCACACCATGACGCGCACCGGCCGCGCGCCGCAGCTGGCCGACCATACGCCGGAGTCGTTCATCGATATGCATCCGCAGGATGCGCTGCTGTGCGGCGTGCGCGATGGCGAACTGGCACGTATCTCGTCGCAGTGGGGCAGCATGGTGGCGCGCGTGCGGCACGGCGGCGGCATCGCGCGCGGCAGCGTGTTCGTGCCGATCCACTGGAACGGCCAGACCGCCTCCGATGCCCGCGTCGGCGCGGTGGTTAACCCGGTGGTCGATCCCGTGTCGGGCGAGCCGGAGTTCAAGCACACGCCGGTGATGGTCGACCGCTTCCCCGTGCAGTGGCACGGCTTCGTGCTGTCGCGCACGCCGCTGGCGCTGGACCAGGTGGCGTACTGGACCCGCGCGCAGGGCGCCGGCTTCCAGCGCTACGAAATGGCCGGCCGCAACCGCATCGGCGACTTCGGCGCCTGGGCACGCGAACTGCTGGGCGTGCGCGACGAGGATGCCGACTGGCTCGAATACGCGGACCGCAGCGCCGGTGTCTACCGCGCCGTGCACGTCGTCGACGACCGCATTGCCCAGTGCATCTTCATCTCACCGCGGCCGGACCTGCCCGAGCGGGCCTGGCTGGCCGGGCTGTTCTCTACCGAGGTGCTGGCCGATGCCGAACGGGCCGGCGTGCTGGCCGGCCGTCCGCTGGCGCAGGGCGCCGATACCGGCCCCACCGTCTGCTCGTGCTTTGGCGTGGGCCGCAACACGATCTGCAACGCGATCCGGGACAAGGACCTGAAAACCACCGCCGAGGTCACCGCCTGCGTGAAGGCGGGCGGCAATTGCGGCTCGTGCGTGCCGGAGATCCGCCAGATCCTGGTGCAGATGCGAGTGCCGGCCTGACCGCGGCGCGCTGATCCACGTTCACCCGTGTCGCCGCTTCCGGCTGCGCGGGGCTAGAATTCCCGGGATTGTTTGTCATTCACGGGAGTTCTGATCATGGAAAAATGCCCCGATTGCGGTGCGCCGGACCTGGTGCACGACACGCATGGCGTTTCCTATTCTTACAAGCATCGCCACACCACGATTCCGGCCGTGTCCGGCTATCACTGCGCCCGCTGTGGCGGCGTTGCGCTGGACCGTGCCGCCGTGGAGCGTTACGACGAGCTGGCACGCCAGTTCCAGCGCCGCGTCGATGGCGAACTGGTCGAGCCGGCATACATCCGGGCGGTGCGCAGCAAGCTGCGCCTGGACCCGCGCGAAGCCGATGACCTGATCGGCAGCGGCGCCAATGAATTCGCCTGCTACGAAGCGGGCCGGATGCAGCCGCATCCCTCCACCGTGAAGCTGCTGAAATTGCTGGACCGGCACCCTGAACTGCTCGAGGAACTGCGGCTGGAAGAATCCGGCGAGGCGGCTCCGCCGGCGTGATCCGGCAGCAACCCGCGGCATGGGTTTGCCCATGAGCTGTCCCCATGAGCTCGCCAGTTAAGTACGCAAGCGAACATTCTTATGGTCCACTTTGTGTTACATTAAAAACATCGGTTGTCAACGTTTGTGGAGCCGCACATGCGCCGTCCTATCGTCCTCGTTCCAGCATGTACCCGGCAAATCGGGCATTTCCCGAACCATGCCGCCCAGAACAAGTATGTCAACGCCGTCGTGCTCGGCGCGCGTTGCATGCCGCTGGTATTGCCCGCGCTGGCCGAGCTGACGGACATGGAAGCGGTGCTGCACGTGGCCGACGGCGTCATGCTGACCGGGTCCGCATCGAACGTGCATTCCGACCTGTATGGCCAGCCGATCCGCAACCCGGACCTGCCGCTCGACGCGGCGCGCGATGCCACCACGCTGCCGCTGATTCGCGCGGCCATCAAGCGCGGCATTCCGCTGCTGGGGATTTGCCGCGGCTTCCAGGAAATCAACGTGGCCCTCGGTGGCACGCTGCACCAGGCGGTGCAGGAGTTGCCGGGCATGATGGACCACCGCGACCGCGAAGACGACTCGCTGGAAGTGCAGTACGGCCCCGCGCACCCGATCCAGCTGACGAAGGGCGGCAAGTTTGCCGAGATGCTGGGCAACCCCGATGAAATCACCGTCAATTCCCTGCATGGCCAGGGAGTCGACCGGCTGGCCCCCGGCGTGACCGTGGAAGCGGTGGCGCACGACGGGCTGGTGGAAGCCTATACCGTGGATGCCGCGCATGGTTTCACGCTGGCGGTGCAATGGCACCCCGAGTGGCGCATCACGGAAAACCCCGACTCCATGAAGATGTTCCTGGCATTCGGCAATGCCTGCCGCGAATACCAGGCACGCCGACAGGAGCGGGGCTGATGAATTCATACGAAGCCTGGGCCGGCGGAATCCCGTAGCTGTTCTTCCAAGTGCAGTTCAAGGGGCGCGGCCGGCACCGGCTGTGCACATTGACTTACTGGAGCTAAAGAATGGCAATCCGCGAGAATTTTACCTACACCGACATGGACGAGTGGCTCAATGAAAAACGGGTCACCGAAATCGAATGCCTGGTGCCGGACCTGACCGGCGTCGCCCGCGGCAAGATCCTGCCGCGTGGTAAGTTTACGCAGGAACGCGGCATGCGCATTCCCGAGGCGGTGCTGGGCATGACCGTGACCGGCAATTCCCCCACCGACGACCCGGCCTACGACCGCGCCATCTCGAACATCGACCGGGACATGATCCTGAAGGCCGATCCCAGCACCATCACGATGGTGCCGTGGGCCACCGACCCGACCGCGCAGGTGATCCACGACTGCTATTTCGCCGACGGCCGCCTGGTCGACTTCGCACCGCGTTCGGTGCTGCGCCGCGTGCTGAAACTGTACGAGGAAAAGGGCTGGAAGCCGGTGGTGGCGCCCGAGCTGGAGTTCTACCTTACCGCCAAGATTTCCGATCCCGACCTGCCGCTGAAAGCGCCGGTGGGCCGCAGCGGCCGCGCCGAAACCTCGCGACAGGTGTACAGCATCGATGCCGTCAACGAGTTCGATCCGCTGTTCGAGGACATCTACGATTACTGCGACCTGATGGGGCTCGACGTGGACACGCTGATCCACGAGATCGGCGCCGGCCAGATGGAAATCAACTTCCTGCACGGCGAGCCGCTCGGCCTGGCCGACAAGGTGTTCTTCTTCAAGCGCACGCTGCGCGAGGCGGCGCTCAAGCACAATATGTATGCCACGTTCATGGCCAAGCCGATGGCCGGCGAGCCCGGCTCGGCGATGCACATCCACCAGAGCATCGTGGATGCGAAAAGCGGCTGGAACATCTTCTCCAACGAAGACGGCTCGCCGTCGACGCTGTTCAAGCACTACATCGGCGGCCTGCAGCGCTACATGCCCTGTGCGCTGGCGATCGTGGCGCCCTACGTGAATTCCTACCGCCGGCTGGTGCGCCACACGGCCGCGCCGATCAATATCCAGTGGGGCGTCGACAACCGCACCGTGGGCTTCCGCGTGCCGGAATCGGGCATCCAGGACCGCCGCGTG
>DASVVD010000555.1:0-4048 GCA_036386715.1 Pseudoduganella sp. | reverse complement strand
GCCCTCCAGCTCCTGCTTCGTGTCGACGACCAGCGCGGAAGCATTCAGTTCCTTCAGCACGTTCTGCGCGAAGGCCGTCTGCAGCGCGGCCAGCTTGCCGTTGTACGCCTTCAGCTTTTCCTTGTCCGCCGCCGACAGCTTCGCACCGGCGCGCACGAAGTCGGTGTGATACCGCTCGAGCAGGTAGCTCGACTCGGCGTCCAGGCCCAGCCTGGCGCGCTTGTCGTAGAGCGTCTTGATGCGCGCATATAGCCTGGCATTGAGCAGCATGGCATCGCTGTGCGCGGACAGCTGCGGCGCCAGCACGCGGTCGAGCGCCTGCAGCGTGTCGTTGGTGTTGGCGCCGTTCAGGCTGAAGAACACGGTCGACACGCGGTTCAGCAGCCGGCCCGAGCGTTCCATCGCCACAATGGTGTTCTCGAATGTGGGCGCGGCCTTGTTGTTGGCAATCCTGGCGATTTCGGCGGCCTGCTCCTGCATGCCTTCGTCGAACGCGGGCGCGTAGTCGGTATCGCCGATCTTGTCGAACGCCGGGTATTGCAGCGGCAGGGTGCTGGGCGCGGCAAACGGATTCGAGGCCGGCAGCGCGGCGTGGGCCATGCCCGCGAAGGCCAGGGCCACGGCGGCGGCCATCAGTTTCGGATAGTTCAAATGGTTTCTCTCGGGTTACTTGACGTTCAGGCCGCGGCGTTCCAGCAGCGGCTCGATGGCGGCATCGCGGCCGCGGAAATTGCGGAACAGTTCCATCGCATCGGCGGTGCCGCCGCGCGACAGCAGCGTCTTGCGGAACCAGTCGCCGTTCTTGCGCAGCAGGCCGCCGTTTTCCTTGAACCACAACACGCTCTCCGCATCGAGCTTCTCGGCCCACAGGTAAGCGTAGTAGCCGGCCGAATAACCGCCGGAGAAACTGTGCGAGAAGTACGTGGTGCGGTAGCGCGGCGGTACAAGCGCGTAATCGACGCCGGCTTCCTTCAGCGCGGCCGCCTCGAACGCCAGCACGTCGGATGGAATGGCGTCCGGCGCCAGCTGGTGCCATTTCTGGTCGAGCAACGAGGCGGCCAGGTACTCGGTGGTGGCGAAGCCCTTGTTGAACTTGCGCGAAGCGGTGATCTTGTCCAGCAGTTCCTGCGGCATCGGCTTGCCGGTCTGGTAGTGCCTTGCATAGTTGGCCAGCACTTCCGGCCAGACGGCCCACATCTCGTTGACCTGCGACGGATACTCGACGAAATCGCGCGGCACGCTGGTGCCGGAGAAGCGCGGGTATTTCACTTTCGAGAACATGCCGTGCAGCGCATGGCCGAATTCGTGGAACGCGGTCGTCACTTCGTCGAACGTGAGCAGCGTGGGCTCGCCGGCCGGCGGTTTCGGAATGTTCAGGTGGTTGCCCACCACGGACTGCTCGCCCAGCAGCGCCGATTGCGACACGTATTCGTTCATCCACGCGCCGCCCTGCTTGTTGGGGCGGGCGTACATGTCGGCCAGGAAGATCGCCAGGGGCTTGCCGTCGGCATCGATCACGTCGAACACGCGCACGTCCGGGTCATACACCGGCAGGTCCTTGCGCTCCTTGAACGTGATGCCGTACAGCTTGGTGGCCGCGTAGAACACGCCATTGACCAGTACGTTGTTCAGCTCGAAATAGGGCTTGAGCTGCTTCTCGTCGAAGGCAAAGCGCTGCGCGCGCACCTTGTCGGTGTAGAAATCCCAGTCCGCCGCGGTGACCGGAGCACCGGCCACGGCGGCCAGGTCGGCGCCTTCGCGGCGCGCGTTGTCGACCGCCGGTTTCGCCAGTTCGCCCAGCAGTTTATTGACGTTGGCCGGGTTCTTGGCCGTCTGGTTCTCCAGCGAATACGCGGCAAAATTCTCGTAGCCCAGCAGGCGGGCCTGTTCGGCGCGCAGGCGCGCCAGCTTCTGCACCACGGCACGGTTATCGAATTCACCACCGTGGCTGCCGCGGGCCAGCGATGCCGCCATCAGGCGTGCGCGCACTTGCGGATTGGTCAGCTCGGCCAGCGGCGGCTGGCCGGTGGTGTTCTGCAGGGCGATCAGGAACTTGCCCTTGTGGCCCTTTTCGCTGGCCGCGGCAGCAGCGGCGTTGATCGCCGCTTCCGGCAGGCCGTCCAGCTCTTCGCGCGTGTCGACCACCAGCGCCGAAGCGTTGATTTCCTTCAGCACGTTCTGCGTGAAGGTCGTTTGCAACGTGGCGATTTCGCCGTTCAGCACCTTCAGTTTTTCCTTGTCCTGCGCCGACAGCCTGGCACCGGCGCGCACGAAGTCCTCGTGATAACGCTCCAGCAGGTAGGCCGACTCGGCGTCCAGGCCCAGCTTGGCACGCTGCGCATACAGGGTGTCCACGCGCTTGAACAGCTTGGCGTTCAGGTGGATCGCATCGCTGTGGGCGGCCAGTTTGGGCGACATCTCGCGGTCGACCGCATCGAGCGTGTCGTTGGTGTTGGCGCCCTGCAGGTTGGAGAACGTGCTGGACACGCGGTGCAGCAGGCGGCCGCTCTTCTCCATCGCCACGATCGTGTTCTCGAACGTCGGCGCGGCCCGGTCATTGGCGATGCGGTCGATTTCCTGCAGTTCCTCGGCCATGCCGGCCGCGAACGCGGGCAGGAAATGCTCGTTGCGGATCTGGTCGAACTGCGGATAGTGCAGCGGCAGCGGGCTGGGTTTCAGCAGGGGATTCATGGTGGTCGCCTGGGCGGAAACGGTAGTGGCGGCGGTTGCCGCATGCACTGCCGGGATGAAGGCGAGCGCGAGGCTGGCCGCAAGAACGAACATACGTGGTGGGGTCATATCGTCTTTCGAATAACCGGTGGCAGCCGGCGAGATCGTCGCTGGCCCCCCTTTACGGAAACGCCTGCCCGGTGGCAAGCATGAATGCAAGATAATAACAGGGCCGTTTCACATGGTCATCCGTGTACCATGACGGCATGCCTACCTTCCTTCCCCATTACGATGCCATCGTCGTCGGTAGCGGCCCCGGCGGCGCCAGCGTGGCCCGCACACTGGCCGCCGCCGGGTCGCGCGTGCTGGTGCTCGAACGCGGCAGCGCCGCGCCGGTTGCCGGCACGCTGACGCAAATGGCCGCGATGGCGGCGATCCCCGGCAAGGGCGCCTTCTTCCATCGCGACGCATCGCTGCTGGTGCGCGGCATCACGGCTGGCGGCAGTTCCACCATCAACTTTGCCACGGCGGCGTCACCGCCCGCGGCGTTCGCCCAGCTCGGGATCGATTTGGCGGACGACGAACGGGCACTGCGCGCCGAGCTGCCGCTCGGCCCCCTGCCCGACAACCTGGTCGGGCCGATGGCGCAGCGCATCATGGCGGCCGCGCAGGGCATTGGCCTGGGCTGGCACAAGCTGGACAAGATGATCCGCCCCGCCATCTGCCGCACCGGCTGCTGGCGCTGCATGTACGGCTGCCCGTTCGGCGCCAAGTGGACCGCACGCGATTTCCTGGATGAAGCATGCCGCCACGGCGCCCAACTGGTGGCCGATGCCCGCGTGGAGCAGGTGATCGTGGAAGGCGGCCGCGCGGTGGGCGTGACAGTCACGGTCGACGGCGCACTGCACACGGTGCGGGCACCGCTCGTGGTACTGGCGGCAGGCGGCATCGGCAGCCCGCGCCTGCTGCACGATTCCGGGCTGGCGCCGGCGGCGGTGCCGTTCTTCAGTGATCCGGTGGTGGCGGTCATGGGCAGCGTCGACGATCTCGACGGCGGTGCCGAAGTGCCGATGGCGGCCGGCCTGGCGCTGCCGGAGGAAGGCATCTCGTTCGCCGACCTGACCTTGCCGCGGCCGATGTACAGCGCGTTTGCCGCGCAGGTAGGCCGGCTCGATCGCCTGGGCGCACACCACCGCACCTTGTCGATCATGGTGAAGATCGCCGACGAGGCCGGCGGCGCCATCGGCCCGCGCTGGGTCGACAAGACCCTGACGGCAGCCGACAAGGCAAAGCTGCGCCGCGGCGTGGCGGTGGCGCGCGACATCCTGCAAGCCGCCGGGGCCCGGCACGTGTTCAGCAGCCATCACTTTGCCGCGCA
>DASVVD010000554.1:0-13427 GCA_036386715.1 Pseudoduganella sp. | reverse complement strand
CCGACGATCAGGATGACGATCGCGGTCAACGGCTCGGCCGGTGCGTCGTATCACGCCCGCTTTACGCTCGACAGTACTGTCACGCTGTCTCCCGTCGCCGATGCCTTCGTTCGCGACGGGACATACGCCGCCACCAACTACGGCACGGCCGCCTTGCTGACGGTGAAGGAAGACGCTGCCGGCTACCGGCGCAGGAGCGTGCTGAAGTTCGACCTGGCGTCGCTTGATGGCACGCTCGTCAGCGCGAAACTGCGGCTGACGCCGACATCGGTAGGCACCGCGGCCGGCATCGGGCATCGCCTGTATCAGTTGGCAGGGGACAGCTGGAGCGAAACCGGCGTCACCTGGAATGGCCTGCCCGGCAACGGTGCCCTGCTGGGCAGCTGGACTGTACCGGCCGCCGGCACGGTGGTCGAAATGGACGTGACGGCTGCCGCGACCGCCGCCTTGGCCGGCAGCAAGGTCCTGGCGCTGGCGGTCGACGCTGCAGCCAACTACGGCAGTGCCGGGTCGGTCGACTACGCGTCGCGCGAACATGGCAATGCCGCGCTGCGGCCGGTACTGGTGCTCGACGTGCAGTGAGCTACCCGCGGCGGCGGCGCTTTCGTTCGCCGCGACGGTGTGGCAAGCGAAACAGCGGGCGATAAGCTTCGCGATATGAAATTGTATGTGATATCGTTAACCTAGTCGACGAATTCAAGGAGAATGTCTTGCGGAACAAGCCCCACCCGAGGAAACCGCTGGCCCTGCTGTGCGCCGGCCTGTTCGTGCTGGCCTGCATCGCGGCGCCGGTGGCGCCGGCAGCCGTGACAACCGTGGCGTCCGCTACGGTGCCTGCTGCTATGCCCGCGCCCGCGCCCGCGGCGACGCTGGCGCTGATGGAAAAGGCCGCCGACTGGCAGCTGGCCCACCCCACCGACTACCCGGCCGACGACTGGACCGAGGCCGTCGGCGATGCCGGCTTCATGGCGCTGGCCGGTGTGTCCGGCAAGGGAACCTACCGCGATGCGATGCTGGCGACGGCGCGCAAGAACCGCTGGCGCCTGGGCCCCAGCCTGTACCATGCGGACGACCAGGCCGTGGGCCAGACTTATGCCGAGCTGTACCAGCAACTGCGCGACCCGGCAATGATTGCGCCGATGCGGGCCCAGTTCGACGGCATCCTCGACGAGCCGCGCGACGGCACGCTGGACTTCCTCGTGCCCGGCGTGCTGATGCGCTGGTCGTGGTGCGATTCGCTGTTCATGGGACCGCCGGCATGGGCGCGGCTGTCGGCCGTTACCGGCGATCCGCGCTACCTGGAATTCGCCATCCAGCGCTGGTGGCGCACGTCCGACTACCTGTATGACAAGAGCGAGCACCTGTTCTTCCGCGACAGCCGCTATTTCAGCCAGCGCGAGGCGAACAGCAAGAAAGTGTTCTGGGGCCGTGGTAACGGCTGGGTGCTGGCCGGCCTGGCACGCATGCTGCAATATGTGCCCGCCAACCATCCGTCGCGGTCCCGCTTCGAGCAGCAGTACCGCGAGATGGCCGGGCGCCTCGTCGGGCTGCAGCAGCCTGATGGCCTGTGGCGCGCCAGCCTGCTCGATCCGGCCAGCTATCCGGGCAAGGAAACCAGCGGCACCGGCCTGTACACCTATGCGCTGGCTTGGGGCGTCAACCAGGGGTTGCTGCCGAAGGAGCGCTACGGTCCGGCCGTGAAGCGGGCCTGGCAGGCCCTGTCGTCGCACGTGACGGACGAAGGCAGGCTGACGCACGTGCAGCCGATCGGCGCCGATCCGCGCCGCTTCGACCCTGCCTCCACCGATGTATTCGCCGTGGGCGCCTTGCTGATGGCCGGCAGCGAAATGTACCGGATGGGCCTGGAGGAGGCGGCTGCCCCGCGCATCGTCGGCGTGACCAACGGCAGCGGCGCGTACCGGCTGGAAGAAGCGGTGACGGTGCCGGCCGGCGATGTGGTGGTGATGGATGCGCGGACATCGCGCGTGCTGCCGTCGCAGGCCGCCGCCGATGGCGTGCTGTTCCTGGCCGACCTGGCGCCCGGCGAAACGCGCCGCTTCCTGCTGTTCCCGCGCCAGGCCGTGCCTGCCGTGCCGGCATCGATTGCCGATGCGCGCGCGCCGCTGCCGGGAACAGCGGCGCGCGTGGCCGGCGCGGTGCAAGTCGAGCTGGTGCGCTGAGGCGGTCGGCATGATCCTGTTCCACCGCACCGGCATCGGCCTCGCGCTGGCGTTGGCCATCCTGCTGGGCCTCGCGCCACCGCCGGTTGCCAGTGCCGCCGATGGTTTCGACACGCTGCGGGCTCGCTGGCAGGTACAGCTGACTGGCGCGGCCACGCTGGACCGTGCCGACCCGGACGTGGCGGCCCAGTTGCAAGCGCGCTCGCGTGCCGCACAGGGCTGGCTGGCGAACATCGATGCCGCGCCCGATGCGGACCGCTTGTGGAGCGACATCGCCGGCTTTGACGATCCGAAAGGCCTGCTCGCCTCGGCGGCGGTGACCGCCAATGCAGTTCGCCTGCAGCAGATGGCACTGGCGTATGCCTCGCCTGGTGCACCGTCGTATCGCGATGCCGCCCTGCGCGATGCCACGCTGGCCGGCACCAGCTGGCTGCTGCGCCATCATTACCGGCAAGGCAAGGCGGCCGTCGGCAACTGGTGGGACTGGCAGATCGGCACGCCGCTGCGCCTGCTCGACATCCTCAGCCTGCTGCATGCGGAGGTGCCGGAGGTGCTGCGGGCGCGCGCACTGGCGGCCATCGGCTGGTACCTGCCGGATCCGCGTTACCGCACCCGGCTCGATGGCAGCATCGACCGCGGCAATGTGGAAACCGGTGCCAACCTTCTGGACAAGGCACTCGCGGTTATCCTTGCCGGCATGCTGGCCCGCGACGAAACGCGCATCGCGCTGGGCCGCGACGCCATCGGCCCGGCGCTTGAATATGTAGAGACGGGCGACGGCTTTTATCGCGACGGCTCCTTCGTGCAGCATGCCTGGGTGCCTTACACGGGCAGTTACGGCGCCGTGGCGCTGGCCGATTTCGCCCGGCTCGTCTACCTGTTGTCCGGTTCCGCCTGGCCGATCGACAACGCGCGCCTGGCGCGCGTGTTCGCGTGGGCGCGCGACAGCTATGCACCGTGGTTCATCGACGGCGGCATGCCCGATGCACTGCGCGGCCGCAAGATCGCCACCCCCACGCAGACCGAGCATTCGGTGGGGCGCGGCATGATCGCCAGCCTGGCCACGCTGGCCGAAGCGGCGCCCGCTGCCGATGCCGCCGCGCTGCGTGGCGCCATCAAGGGCTGGATGACGCGCGACCGCACCTTCAAGGCTGGTTACCTGGCGGCGCCGGGCGGTGCCGGCACGTCCGCCCTGTCGCTGTACGAAGTGGGTCTGCTGAAGGCGATCGCCGCCGATCCCGCCATCCCGGCCGTGGCCGAGCCGGCCGGTGCGCGGCTGTACGCGGCGATGGACCGCGCCATCCTGCGCGGCAGCGGCTTCGCGGCCGTGCTGAGCATGGCCTCGCCGCGCATCTCCGCGTTCGAGGCGGGCAACGGCGAGAACCTGCAGGCCTGGTGGACCGGCATGGGCATGCTGGCGCTGTACACGGCCGACCAGGACCAGTTCGGCGGCGGCTTCTGGCCGGCCGTCGACATCCGCCGCCTGCCCGGCACCACGACCGACCACAGCGGCGGCGGCCGCCCGGTGGAGTGGCAGATGTACCCGAATACCGAAAGCTGGGTGGGTGGCGCCACGCTGGGCCGCCATGCCGCGCTGGGCATGGCGTTTACCATGCGCGGCGTAACGGGTTCTTCGCTGCATGGCCGCAAATCGTGGTTCCTGCTGGGCGAGCGCATCCTGGCGTTGGGCGCGGACATCGGTGGCGGCGAAGGACCGGTTGAAACCATCGTCGAGAACCGCCGGCTGGCCGATCCCGGTGCGCACTTCGTGGTCGATGGCGTGCCGCTGGCCGACGGCCGCAAGCGCGGCGCACGCTGGGCGCACCTGCAGGACGACGGTGCCGGCAGCCGCATCGGCTACGTATTCCCGCTGGGAGCCGACGTGGTGGCCGAACGGGCCGGGCGCCGCGGCAGCTGGCGCGCGCTCAACGACCAGCAGAGCGCCCAGGAGGTGCGCCAGGGCTTCCAGACGCTGGCGCTGCCGCATGGTGCCGGCAGCTATGCCTACCTGCTGCTGCCTGCGGCCAGCGCGGCCGATACCGCGCGGGCCGCACGCGAACCACAACTGCGCATCGAGGCCAACGACGCGGTCGCGGCCGCCGTGCTGGACCTCGCCGCGAACGTATATGCCGCCAACCTGTGGCAGGCCGGCGCCGCGCCGCGCGACGGCCGCGGCTACATCGTGGCGTCCGGACCGGCCGCCGTGGTGCTGGCGGAGGAGGGCGGTCGATTGCGGCTGTCCGTGGCCGATCCCACGCAACGCCAGACGACCCTGGAACTGTCGATCGCGCGGCCGGTGGCGGCCACCTTGTCCGCCGGCCCCGGGGTGACCGTGCTGGCCACGGCTCCGCGCCTGCGGCTGCGGATTGACACGGCACGGGCCGCGGGGCGAGCCTTCGCAGCCAGCTTCGCGGTGCTGCCCGTCGGCCCGCCAGCCGCCTCTCCTTGAATCGGCGGGCAAGAACAGGTATCGTTATCACCAGCCACTCACGAGGCGGCGTTCACACACGGGATAACGGATGAAGAAGCAAGCGGTAACGTTGGTACAGGTGGCCGCCAGGGCCGGCGTGGCGGTGATGACGGCATCGCGCGCGATCTCGGGTGATGGCTACGTGTCGGAAGAAACCCGCAACAAGGTGCTGGCGGCGGCCGCGGAACTGGGCTACGCGCCCAATACGCTGGCGCGCGTGATGAAGGGCGGGCGCACCAATGTACTCGGCGTGGTCGTCAACGACCTCAGCTCCGTGGTGGTCAACACCTTCGTCTCGGCGCTGACGGAGGAAGTGCGCAAGTACGAGATGGACCTGTTCATCTACAACTCGTCCGTGCAGCTCGACGAACAGGCGCAGCGCCGCCACAACCAGCTGCTGCATGGCCTGTGGGATGGCCTGATCTACGTGCTGCCGCGCATGACCGACGAATACCTGGCCACGCTCGAAGCGAGCGACAGTCCGATCGTGCTGGTGAACTTCTGCCGGCGCCCGACCACGCTTCCCGTGGTGCTGGGCGATAACTTCAACGGCGCGCGCGATGTCGTCGCCAGCCTGGCCGCCCAGGGGCACCAGCGCATTGCCTTTATCCGCGGCTCGCACTGGACCGGACAGAGCGCCGAACGCGAACGGGGCTACCGGCAGGCAATGGCCGATGCCGGCCTGCCTGTCGACGAACGCTGGGTGGCGCAGGGCACGTTCAGCGAAAAATCCGGCCTGGAGGCGGGGCAGCTGCTGTTCGCGCTCGACCCGCGCCCGACCGCCGTGTTCGCCGCCAACGATGAAATGGCGCTCGGTTGCATGAACGCCGCCCGCGCGCTCGGCTTGCGCCTGCCCGAGGATGTGTCCCTGGTCGGCTTCGACGACGTGCCGGGCGCCGTGACCGCGCAGCCACCCCTGACCACGCTGCGCCATCCGCTCGCGCTGATGGCCCAGGCCACCGTGCAGGAACTGATGCGGCGCGTGCTGCGCCAGCCGGGCACGCGCCAGCGCGTGGAATTTCCCGCCGAGATGGTGGTGCGCGCATCCACCGCGCCGCTCGTCGCCGTGCCGGCCGTCAAGCGCCGGGCACGCAAGGCCTGATCGCGCCGGGCCGGCCGCATCATTCGCGTCGCGGCGTTTCGTCCGATCCTTGTCCGATCCTCCTCGGTCATCCGTTGTTTCCCGGACGGTTCTCCTGCACTGCTTTTGCTGCACGCATTTCGGTACTGTCATTGCGCGTGCCATGGCACGCCGGCGGGTACTTGCCGGCGCTACGCCAGTTGCGCCGTGCTTTCGATCCGTCCGGCCGGCACGCCATGCGCAAGCGCTTTCGTTTTTTTGATTTATCGAATAAAAACAAAGTGTTGTAATGGATTGTCGCTTTTTCGCTCGAAATACCGGAAACCATGTAAAACCGCTTGTCATCAAAAAGTCATGCTGATAACGTTATCTCAATTGCCCGGAAGACAGCGACGATATCCGTGACGACGCTGCGCTGGCGGGCAGCCGGGCCACCAGTTGGTTATTTTTCGGCGTTGTTGTGATAACGTTCACATACCCGCGCGCCCTGTGGTTGCACAATGTATCCATTCCATCGAGGAGAAAGCAGTGAGCAAGAGCATGAGCATGAGCAGGATGCGGCCAGCCAGCCTGGCAATCCGTCCCGTCACGGCGGCGGTCGCCATGGCGTTGTCCAGCCTGGTCCCGGGCGCGCTGGCGCAGCAGGCGCCGGCCGACGAGGTGAAGGTGGAGCAGGTGGTGGTCACGGCCAACAAGCGCGCCCAGAACCTGCAGGACGTGCCGGCCGCCATCACGGTGCTGAGCGATGCCACGCTGCAGCGCAATAACGTGCGCGACATCGGCGACCTGCCGAACCTGTCGCCCGCGCTGACCGTCACGTACTCCACGCAGCCCGGCAACTTCAGCATCAACATGCGCGGCATCGGCACCTACTCGCTTGGCATCGGCGTCGAATCCGACGTGGCCGTAGTCATCGACGACATCCCGTTCGCGATGCAGGCCAATGCCTTCAAGGACCTGGCCGACGTGTTCCGGGTGGAGGTGCTCAAGGGGCCGCAAAGCACGCTGCTGGGCAAGAGCTCGATCGCGGGCGCGATCAACATCACCACCAGGCCGATCGACAGCGCCTGGAAGACCAAGGCCACCACGTATCTCGCTAGCGACGGCGAGTGGCGTGCCATGGGCTCGGTGTCCGGTGCGCTGAGCGACACCGTGCGGGCGCGCATCGCCGTCAACAAGTCGTCGTTCGATGGCGTGGTGAAGAATCTCACCACCGGCGAACGGCTGAACGGCTCGCGCAGCACGAACTTCGTCGGCAAGTTCGAATGGCGGCCGGACGACCACTGGCTGGTCACGTTCAGCCCACGCGCCAGCAAGTCCACGGTGGCCTGCTGCGTGCAGCCGTTTTCCAGCATGACGCCGGGCGGCCTGTACCAGAACGTGGCGCAGCTGCCGGCCAGCACGCTGCTGGCCGGCATCGTGCCGGGCGCGGACAATGTCAGCGTGCGCAACGACTTCCCGGCCGGCGGCAAGGCGCGCGACAAGGGCGCCGGCCTGAAGGCCAGCTATGCATTCGACGAGCAGGGGCCGCTGGCCGGCTACACGCTGAGCGCGATCACGTCGTGGTCCAACTACCATATGGACGATTACCAGGATGGCGATGCGACCGACGGCGATATCCTGCGCTACCTGCCGGTCAATGGCGCGGTGACCGGCCTGCATGGCGGCCTGTACCAGTTCGGCCTGTTCGATGTCACCTCGCGCACGGCGGAACTGCGCCTGACCTCGCCGGACAAGGGCCGCTTCAAGTACGTGGCCGGCCTGTGGTACGGCGACAACGACCTGGCGCGCGAGCTGACACGCGCGCCGGTGTCCACCTATGTGACCGACTATGGCGCCACTGCGTACAACACCAGCTACGCGCTGTTCGGCCAGGCCAGCTACGATTTCACGCCCGCCACCAGCGTGATCGCCGGCGTGCGCTTCAACAAGGAAGACACCGGGTACACATTCACACGCTATAACCCGCCGCCGGCCACGGCACGCGTGGTGACCGAGCAGCTGCGCGGCGACGACAGCGAGACCGACATCACTGGCCGCCTCGGCCTGGAACACCGCTTCAATCAGAACGCGATGGCCTACACCACCTGGTCGACCGGACACAAGGGCGTGGCATACGACCTGACGTCGAGTTTCAACAGCGCGATCGCCAGGAGCCAGCCGGTACCCGACGAGGATGCGCGCAGCATCGAGGCGGGCCTGAAACTGGGCCTGCTGAATGGCCGGATGTCGCTCGACCTGGCGGTGTTCCGCACCAGCTTCACCGGCTTCCAGCAGTCGGCCGGCTTCTACGACAGCGACGGCGTGTTCCGCACCACGCTGCATTCGATCGGCGGGCTGCGCACCAGCGGCTTCGAGGCCGACCTCGGCTGGCGCGTCAACAGCCGGTTGCAGCTGAACGGCGCCTTTGCCTATACCCGGGCCGTCGTCACCGAGTTCGAGAACGGTCCGTGCTACAGCGTGCTGAACGCCGCCGGCACCGGCACGCGGGTGGGCGGCAACTGTGCACCGAGCACGAAGTACAACAACACCAGCGTTGCCAACCTGGCCGGTGCCACGCTGCCGAACGCGCCGAAGTTCAAGTTCAACCTCGGCGGCCAGCTCGATATTCCGACCGAGCGCTCGTTCAACGGTTTCGTCACCGGCGCCTGGCGTTTCCAGAGCAAGACGCAGTTCAACCTGAACCAGGACCCGATGACGGTGCAGGGCGGCTACGGCATCCTCAACCTGGGCCTGGGCATTCGCGACAAGAAGGACAGCTACAAGTTCACCTTCCTGGTCAACAACCTGTTCGACAAATCCTACGCCACCGGCCTGGCCAATAACTGGGGCAACGGGACCTGGAGCACCCGCGCACCGAACAGCGCCGTGCTGGTCAACACCACGCAGTGGACCCCGGCCCGCGACTACCAGCGCAGCTTCGCGATGCGGGCCGATTTTACCTTCTGACCCCTGCAGCGGCCCTGAATGCGGCGGCCACGACCGGACTGCATTCAGCTTCTTCCCGTTTTGCCGCCTGGCGCGCTTATAGTAGAGCCGGGAAAATAACGGGGAGAAGCGGCGGTGCGGGATGATGCGGGCGGCATCCGGGGAGGGAGTGGGGCAATGCTGGGACACCTGGTGTCAAGCGGCCCGCTGGTGGCGCTGTGTGCCCTGCTGCTGGTCGGGGATCTCGGCTGGTCGCTGCGCGAGCGCTCGGTGCAGGAGCTGTTCAAGATGCGCCTGCTCGATTTCAGTCGCGATGCCACGCTGCTTAATTTCCTGATCGGCGCCATGCCGGCCATGATCGCGGTCGGCCTCGGGCCGCCGGTCGGTGCATGGAGCGATCGCACCCGCTGCCGTTTCGGCCGCCGCATTCCCTTCATCTTCGGTACCGCCATGGTCGCCACCGCCGGCATGCTGGGCATGGCGTTCAGTACCGGCCTGGCCATGCTGGCCATTTCCTGGACGCTGTTCGAGATCGCCACGATCGTCGGCAATCCCCTGTTCCTCGCACTGATCAACGATACCGTGCCGCGCCCGGTCCTGGGCCGCTTCTTCGCGCTCTTCCGCATCGTCAGCCTGGGCACCGGCGCGGCCTTTTTCGCGCTGTTCTTCCGCAACGACGCCACGGCGGTATTCCAGCCCCTGCTGACGATGATCGCTGTGGTGTACCTGGGCTGCATGCTGCTGGTGTGCTGGCGCGTGCGCGAACCTGCACATGCCGCGGCGGCCCATGCCGGCGCGTGGCAGTCCGGCGGGACGCACGGCATGCGCCGCTGGTGGCGCCTGTTCGCCGCGGTCGCGGTCGGGGCGGTGGCGGTCCTGCCGATCAACATCAACGCGCTGAACGCCTGCGCCCGGTTCGGCGCGGATGCGGGCGACTTCGGCCGCGCCATCGCGCTCACGTATGCGATCTCGGCACTGCTGGCGTGGCCGATGGGCTGGCTGGCGGACCGCTTCCATCCGCTGCGCGTGGGCACGGCGGTGCTGGCCGCCTACGCGGTGTGCATGCTCGTGGCATGGCAGCTGGTGGCGGGGCGCTCCAGCTTCCTGGCAGCCCTGGTGGTGCATGGCGTGCTGGCGGGTTGTTTCCTGACCGGCACCGTGTCGCTGCTGCCGGCAGTGCTGCCGCGTGCCCACTTTTCACAGCTGGCGGCGCTATCGGCGTCGGTGACGGCCATGCTGGTGGTCGTGTCGACAGTGGGCCTGGGCGCGCTGCTGGATGCCACGGGCCGCGACTACCGCCTGCTGTATCCGGCCGGTGCGCTGGCGGCGGGCTGTGGGGTGCTGTTGTGGCGCGGGCTTGTACAAGGATGCCTTGTAGAAGGAGGGCTGGCGGCAGGCGGGCCTGGTGCGGCGGCTGGCCCGATGCCGCCGCCGGGTTTCGGGCCAGTCGCCGATTAATTTCCTGGAAACAGGGGTCTGTCCCTGGTTTTGTGCCTAGTTCTGGCGCCGGGCACCGACTGGCGCGGCGCGGGTCGGGGTAGCTGCGCGCCCGGCGAAATGCCGCCCGATATCTTCCAGCGACTTGCCGCGCGTTTCCGGCAGCAGGAAGGCGGCGGCCAGGAAATACACCACCGTACAGCCGGCCCAGAAGAAGAACATCGGCGCATAGCCGTGCAGGCCTACCACCGGCAGGAACACGGCCGCCAGCACGGTGGAAACGAACTGGTTGACCAGCAGCGCCACGCTCATGCCGTTCGAGCGGATCCGGTTCGGCATCAGTTCGGACAAGGCCAGCCACACGCACACCCCGGGTCCCACCGCGAAGCTGGCGATGAAACCCAGCAGGCAGGCCAGCACCAGCCAGCCGTGGAGCGGCGGCGGGCGGGGGCCGAGGCGGGCACGTTCGATCCGCAGCGGCGCGTCCAGCGCGGCTGCCATGTCCGGCAACGGGTTCAGGTGCAGGCGCCGGAACGCCGCGCCGATCACGCTGTCGCCCTCGACGCCGGTGGGCGGCGCGATGTGCAGCGCCGTGCCGGGGCGCAGGCTGCGCACCTGGGTCAGCGGGCCATAACGCCAGGCGATGTCGAGCTGGTAATCGCCGCTGCCGGCCAGCGCGCGCAGCGCCGGCGCATCCAGGGCCAGGCCGTTGGCCGCCACGTGTTGCGCCAGCAGCGGCCGGATGTCCGTCTGCGCCGACTCGGCACCGCGAAACAGCAGCGCTGCGGCGACCAGCGACAGCACGATGCCGCCCGAACCCAGCATCAGCAGGAACCTGCGGCCTTTGCGGTCCACCAGGATCACGGCGACCACCGTCATCAAGGCGTTCAGCAGCTTCAGCGCGAAATCGCCCAGGTTGCCCATGGTACCGGACAGGCCCCCCTGGTCGAGGATGGTGACGGCATACGCCAGCACCGAGTTGATGCCGGTGGCCTGGTTGCACGCCAGGATCAGGCAGGCCAGCAGGAAAGGCAGTACGTAGCGGCGCTGCAGCAGGCTGCCGCGCTCGCCCGCACTGTCACGGTCCCGGCCGCCTCCCGCGGTGCCGCCGATCGCCGCCAGCTCGGCGCGTGCCTCGGTCTCGGAGCGGGTGCGCCGCAGCGCCAGCAAGGCTTGCGCCGCATGGCCGCGCGCCAGCAGCCAGCGTGGCGATTCGGCCAGCGACAGCACGCCGAGCGAGAACAGGATGCCGGGGGTGAGGCTGAGCCAGAAGATGCGCCGCCAGGCGGCGTCCTGCACCGCCTGCAGCGCGGCCGGGGCATTGTGTGCTGCCTGGGCGGCTTGCGCCACCTGGTGGGCGACCAGCAGGCCGATCGCGGCGGCCAGCACCAGGCCGATGGTGAGCAGCAGCTGGAACAGCGCGGTGCCCCGGCCGCGCACAGCGGCCGGCAGGCTCTCGGCCAGGTACAGCGGCACCACCACGCCGATCAGGCCACCGCTGATGCCCTGCAGCAGCCGGCCCAGCAGCAACGGCAGGTAGCCGTCGGCCAGCGCGATGACCGGAATGCTCAGGCTGAACAGCACGCCGGCGGCCAGCATCACCGGCTTGCGGCCCCACTTCTCGGCCAGCGCGCCCGCCGCCAGCGACGACAGCACGGAACCGAGCAGCACGGCTGCGACGATGAAGCCCAGTTGTTGCGACGACAGCTTCCACAGCTGCACGGCGCTGGCTTCAAGGTAGGGCAGGGCGCCGGCAATGATGCCGACGTCAATCCCGTACAGCAGGCCGCCGAGGCCGGCGACGAGCAGCAGGTAGCGGGTCTGCAGTGCCGGCGATGAAAGACCGGGCAGGGAAAAATCAGGCGGGTACGGGCGCATGGTTTCCTTCAGTGAGGTTGAGGGCGTGGCCAGCAATCACGACCTGGCGGATCCGCAGGTCTGCATCCAGCACCACCAGGTCGGCGCGCAGGCCGGGCACCAGGCGGCCGCGGTCCTCCAGGCCGAGGTATTCGGCCGGGTAGCGCGTCACGCGGTTCGACGCATCGGCCACGGTCAGGCCGATGCCGACCAGGTTGCGCAGCGCCTGGTCCATGGTCAGCGCGCTGCCGGCCAGCGAATCGCCCAGCACCAGCCGCACGCAGCCGGCGCATTTCATCACGCGCTGGCTGCCCAGCATGTATTCGCCGTCCGGCATGCCGGTGGCGGCGGTGGCATCGGTGACGGCATACAGCCGCGGGATCGCGCGCAGCGCGGCATGCAGGGCACCCGGCTGCACGTGCCGCAGGTCGGGAATGATCTCGGCGAACTCGCCGTGGGCCAGCGCGGCGGCGGCAATGCCCGGTGCGCGGTGGTCCATGCCGGACATGCCGTTGAACAGGTGCGTGAAACCCGCCAGGCCGGCATCCAGCGCGGCGACGCCGTCGGCATAGCTGCCGGCGCTGTGGCCGGCCTGCACGCGGATGCCCAGCGCCCGCAGTTGCGTGATCAGGGCCAGGTGGCCGGGCAGTTCCGGCGCCAGCGTCAGCACCCTGATCGGCGCGATCGCATGCCAGCGCCGCACCACGTCGACCGATCCGTTGGTTGCCAGTGGCGGCTGGGCGCCCAGGCGGGCGCAGTTGAGGAACGGGCCTTCGAGGTGCACGCCCAGCACTTGCGCCGCATCCGGTTCCGGCGCCGCGATCGTGGCGGCCAGGCCGTGCAGCGCGCGCTCGATCTGTTCGGGCGGCGCGGTCATCGTGGTGCCGAGCAGCGTGGTGGTGCCGTGGCGGGCATGCAGCCGCGCCACGCGCCTTGCCGCGTCGCCGCCTTCCATGATGTCGATGCCGCCCGCGCCGTGCACGTGCAGGTCGATGAAGCCGGCCAGCACCAGCCGGTCGTCCGGCGCGGTGTCGTCGGCGTCGATCTGCACGATGTGCCCGTTGTGCGGATCGTGGCGCAGGTGTCCGCGCACCCAGCCATGCGGCGTGAGGATGCGGCCGCTGACCACGCTCGTGCACGTGGTCGCGCCCCTGGTCGCGCGTCCGGCCGTACTGGCGCCGGTCATGCGTCCTCTCCGGCGATCAGCACGCGGATGCCGCGCCGCGACAGTGCGGTCCGCATGTCCGTGTCCAGGCTGGCATCGCTGATGATGGTGTCCACGCGGGCCAGACTGCAGATGCGGTACAGGCAGATGCGTCCGAACTTCGAACCATCCGCCAGCAGGATCACCTGGCGGGCATGTGCGCACATGCGGGCATTGAGCCGCGCATCGGTCTCGTCGTGGGTGGACAGGCCGAACTCGGAGTCGCAGCCGTCGGCACCCAGGAACAGCTTGTCGAACACATAGTCGTCC
>DASVVD010000553.1:0-5142 GCA_036386715.1 Pseudoduganella sp. | reverse complement strand
CGGCCTGCAGTTTCATGCGGAATTCGCCGGCGCGCAACTGGAAGCGTGGTTGAGCGGACATGCCGTCGAGCTGGCCCACGCCGGCATCGATCTGCGCCAGCTGCGCACCGATACCGCGCGCCATGCCGCCAACCTCGAACGGGCCGGGGGGTAGTGCTGCAATGCTGGCTCGACGGCCTGCAGGAGGCACGCTGATGCAGCCGATGCGGCAGTGGGCAATCGCTGCCGTGTTGACTTCAACGCATGCCTGGCAAGTTGGGCGAGACGACTGGCCTCTGTCAATGCGAGCCGATTGCCAGGTGGGAAACCCTTGCTGCCGGCATGTCACCGCAAGGGCAGGGTGACAATCACTTCCAGGCCGTGCGGCTCGATGTCCGCCAGCCTCACGCTGCCGCCGTGCTGCGTCACGATCTCGTGCACGATCGCCAGGCCCAGGCCGCAGCCCAGCCCCTGGTCCGTGGCCCGCACGAACCGGTCGAACACGCGCGCATGGTCGGCGGGTGCGATCCCTGGTCCGTTGTCGCTGACGCTGATACGGGCATGGCCGCCGTCGCGCCGGACCGCCACGGTGATTTCGCTGCCGGATCCGGCATATTCGATGGCGTTGTCGAGGATGTTGACCAGCGCCTCCGTCAGCAGCATCGGATTGGCCTGGACCCACAAGCCGTCCGGCTCGCCTTGCGGGCTGACGCCGAGATCCGCGCCGGCGCGCAGCGCCTTCGGCACCGCGTCCGCAACGACCTGCTCGACCAGCGCGCCCAGCTCGACGGGCGTGCGCTCCTGCACCATGGCCGCCTCGGGCTCCGCACGCGCCAGCATCAGCATGCGGGAGATCAGGTGGGCGCTGCGGGTGGCGCTCTGGTGCAGCATGGTCAGGCGGGCCACCAGTGCGCGGTCGCTGGTGGCGCCCAGCGCCAGTTCCGCGTGGCTGATCAGGCCCGCCAGCGGCGTGCGCAACTGGTGCGCGGCATCGGCAATGAAACGTTTCTGGGCGTCGACGTTCTGGCGTACCGCCTTCAGCAGCTTGTTCAGCGCGCGCACCAGCGAGCGCAGTTCGCGCGGGGCCGCTTCGGCGCGCAGCGGGGTCAGGTCGTTCGGCGAGCGTCCTTCGACCTCGCGGCGCAGGCGCAGCAGCGGAGCCAGCCCGGCACCGGTGCCGGCCCAGACGATCACGGTCATCAGCAGGATCAGCGCCGACAGCGGCAGGAGGGTGTCGAGCAGGATCCGCTTCCAGATCGATTCGCGCGCCGCGACGCCGCGCGCCACCTGGACCAGCATCCATTGCTGGCGCCCGTCCAGTTCGCCATTTTTCAGGAACAGCGCCGCGACCCGCACCTTGGCCGGGCCCGGCGTGACCTCCGACTGGTCCGGGACCATTTCGCCGTCGTAGAAATAGGGATCATTCGGGCGCGGCCGCATGTGCGCAGGCGGCAGCGGAATGGCGTTGTTACCGAGGATGAACCTGCCGGGGGGCGTGCTGACGGTGTACAGGAAACGGTCGTTCGGATCGGCTTCGAGAATGTTCTGCGCGGCGCGCGGCAGGTCGATCAGCAGGCCGTTGCCGACCGGCTTGACCTGGCGCGCCAGCGTGCGCGCCGCCTGCGACAGGGTGGCGTCGGCGGCCTCGTTCACGTAGCTCACCGCCAGGCGGTAGGTGGCGACGCCGCCGGCGACCCACAGCACCAGCTGCGGCAGCAGCACCCAGGCCACCAGCTGGGCGCGCAGCGACCAGTCGACCGCGGGCCTCGGGCGGCTCGGCCAGGGCATCAGTCGCGCGGGTCTGCCGGGTCGACTTCCAGCAGGTAGCCCAGGCCGCGAACGGTCCTGATCACGACGCCGGAATTGTCGAGCTTGCGGCGCAGCCGGTAGATGTGGACCTCCGCCGAATTGCCGCTGCCGTCCTCGTTCCACAAGGCGGCGATCTGGTCCTTGCGGACAACCTTGCCGGTGTGGGCCAGCAGCAGGTCCAGCAGGATCGCTTCGCGCGGGCTCAGTTCGACCAGCTCCGAATTGATCATGGCACAGCGCGTTTCGCGGTCGAAGCGCAGCGCGCCGGCTGTCAGTTCGGCAAAGGAGCCGGCACCGGTGCCGGCATGGCGCGAACGGCGCAACACCGCGCGCAGGCGCGCTTCCAGTTCCGAAAAGATGAACGGTTTGGTGATGAAGTCGTCCGCGCCGCCATTCAGGCTGGCCAGCCGCGTGTCGAGCTTGTCGAGCGCCGTCAGGATCACCACCGGCAGTTCCGGACGCACCGCACGCACCTTCTTCAGGACGCTCAAACCATCGATCATCGGCAGGCCCAGGTCGATGATTGCGATATCGTAGGGCTGGTTGATCAGCAGGTATTCGGCGACCGGGCCGTTGGGCGCATGCTGCACGGCGAATCCGGCCTGTGCCAGCTGGGCGCTCAGGCCGGCTGCGAGAATCTGGTCGTCTTCGGCGAGGAGTAATTGCATTGCGCGATATTAACGGGTTATTGCAATGGGTACAACGCCCGCGGCCGCCCGCACCGGCTTTCCCAGGGCGCCGTTTGCATGATAATGTCCGGCCTGTCGAATGCGAAGGAGCCTTCTTGAAACCACCCCGTTTGCGCAGCCGCGCGGCGCTCCTGCTGCTCATGCCGGCCATGCTGGCGTGCTGCGGCATCCGGACGGTGGCGGCCGACGAGCTCGAAGTGCTGCACTACTGGACCGCCAGCGAGTATGCCGGGGCGATGACGCTGCTGCGGAGCCGCATGGCCGCGCAAGGCCACGACTGGCGTGATTTCGGCGGAAATGACGAACAGGCCAATGCCGTCTCGCTGCTGCGCAGGCGGGTTGCGGCCGGCGATGCGCCCGCCGCGGCGCAGCTGATGCCGGTGGATGCCATCGGCCAGTGGGGGCGCCAGGGTGCGCTGGGCGGGATCGACCGGCTGGCCAGGGCAGAAGGGTGGGACAGGCTGCTGCCGGCAGCCGTCGCCGCCACGCTCAAGTACCGTGGCAGCTATGTCGCCGTGCCGGTCCATGTGCACCGCAATAACTGGCTGTGGATGAATGCCGCCGTGCTGGCGCGTGCCGGGGTGCGTGCGCCCGGCACGTGGGAAGAGTTTTTCGCGGCGGCCGAGGCGATCCGGCGCGTCGGCATCGTGCCGCTGGCACACGGCGGCCAGCGGTGGCAGAACCTGCACCTGCTGGAAACCGTGGTGCTGGGCAGCGCCGGCCCGGGCTTCTATCGCCGCGCGCTGGTGGAGCTCGATCCGGCCGCGCTGGCCAGCGCCGACATGGAGCGCGCCCTGCTGACGTTCCGGCGCCTGAAGCAGTACACCGACACGCGCCGGCCAGAACGCGACTGGACCACCGCCTCGGGGGAGCTGATACGCGGCCTGGCCGCCATGCAGCTCATGGGCGAATGGGCCGGCCCCCTGTTCGCCGATGCCCATGCGGCGGGGCGGCTGGACTACGCCTGTGCCGCGGCGCCGGCCAGTGCGCCGGGCTATATCTTTGCGCTCGATTCCGTCGTCATCTTCAAGGTCGCACCGTCCAAAGCCGCGGCGCAGCGCGATTTCGCATCGGCGCTGATGTCGCCACCGCTGCAGCGGCAGCTGAACCTGGCCAAGGGCGCGCTGCCGGCGCGCCTCGATGCCGACCTGGCGCCGTTCGGGCACTGTGCCCAGGCCTCCGGCGCGGCGTACCGGCTGGCGGCGCGCAGCGGCACCCTGGTACCGAGCATGGGCGTGGCGGTGCGGCCGGCCGTGGTGGAAGCGCTGCAGGACATCGTCACCGACTTCTGGCGCGACGAACGAATCACCCCGCGCACGGTGGTGGAGCGCATGATTGCGGCAGCGGGGCGCAAGCCATGAACGTGCGCGCAGGCATGCTGCTGGCGCTGGCGCTGGCGCTGGCCCTGGCTGGCGGCGCCGCCGACAGCGGCGCGGCTGCCCTGGAAGTGCTCAATCATCTTGAGACCGGGCCCGACCAGCAGGCCGCCCTGGTGCTGCAGGCCGCGCTGCGCGCGCGCGGGCATGAGTGGATCGATTTCGCGGTGGCCAATGGCGCCGAGGGGTTGGCGGCAGCCCTGCTGGATTCGCGTGTGCGGCTGCGCAACCCGCCTGCCGTGGCGCAGGTCAAGGGTCCGGTCATCGCCGCCATGGCCCGGCGCGGCCTGCTGCTGCCGCTCGATGAAATCGCGCGTGCCGAGCGCTGGGATGCGGTGCTGCCCACGGTGGTGGCCGAGGCCATGAAGCACCAGGGCCGCTATGTCGGCGTGCCGCTCAATATTCACCGCATCAACTGGCTGTGGGTCAACCAGCGCATCCTCAAGCAGGCCGGGGCGCGCGTGCCCGCCAGCTGGGACGAGTTCTTCGCCACGGCCGAGGCCATGCAGCGCGCCGGCTTTACCGCGCTGGCCTACGGCGGCCATTCGTGGGAAGAACAGTTGCTGTTCGAAAGCGTGGCGCTGGGCGTGGGCGGGCCGGCGTTCTACCGCCAGGCCCTGGTCGCGCACGATCCGGCCTACCTGACGGGGGCCACGATGGCACAGGTGCTGCGAACCTTCCGGCGCATCCGCTCCTACACCAGCGCCGGGCAGGCGGCAGCGCCGCAGCGCGAGGCGGCCGAGCTGATGGCCGGTGGCGCAGCGGGCATGCTGCTGATGGGCGACTGGGCCAATCCGCAGCTGTACCCGGCCGCCCGCCGGTCGGGCGACAGTTTCGCCTGCGTGCCCTCGCCGGGGTCGGCCGGCAGCTTTTCCTATGTCGTCGATTCCTTTGCGATGTTCAAGGGCCCCGCCGACCAGCGCCGCGGCCAGCTGGATCTGGCGGCGCTGGTCATGTCGCCTGCCGTGCAACAGGGCTTCAACCTGCGCAAAGGCTCGATCCCGGCCCGCGCAGGGGTGGCGCTGGATGGCTACGGGCCCTGCGCGCGCCAGGCTGCCGGCGCGTTCCAGGGCGCGGCGCGCGACGGCACGCTCGTGCCGGCGCTGGCGATGGCGCTGGCGCCGGAACTCGAACAGGCCTTCAGGGACGTGCTGAGCGAATTCTGGAACGACGAGCGCATCACGCCGGAGATGGCCATGCGCCGCCTCGTTGCGGCAACGCGCAAGCTGGCGGCATCCGCGCCGCGCCCGGCCGCTGCGCCTGCAACTGTCCCCGCCGCTGTCCCCGCC
>DASVVD010000552.1:0-3244 GCA_036386715.1 Pseudoduganella sp. | reverse complement strand
CAGAAAGGCCGGCGCCTCGATATCGAATACCGCCTCGGCAACCACGCGCTGCGTGGCGGCATCGACCGCATCGATGTGGACTCGACGGTGGGCTTCACGCTGGCGGGCGGCTACCGCTGGAGCTACCGCAAGGCCGCCGATGCCAGCCGCCCGATCAACGGCGCGTTCGAGACGCCGGCGCAGGGCGGCGGGTTCGGCACGCAGGGCTACTATGTCAGCCGCGATGTGTACTCCAACCTGGCCAACCCCACCAGCGAGCAGTCGGCGCAATATATCCAGGATCACTGGCAGGTCACGCCGCGCGTGCTGCTCGACCTGGGCCTGCGCCGCGAACAGTTCACCAACTACACCAGCACCGGCGAAGCCTTCATCTCGCAGCGCAACATGCTGGCGCCGCGCCTGGGGGCGACCTGGGATGCCAACGGCGACGGCTCCGTGAAATTCTTCGCCAACGCCGGCCGCTACCACCTGCCGGTGCCCTCGAACCTGTCGAGCAACATGGCGGCGCCGTTCACGTCGACCAGCGAACTGTTTACCTACACCGGCGTGGACCCGGTCACCGGGGCGCCGACCGGCCTGCACCAGATCGGCAAGCCGTATTCCGCCAACAATGCCTATGGCCAGAGCCGCGATGCGCGCGAAGTCACCGCGATCGGCCTCGAACCGCTGTCGCAGGACGAGCTGTCGCTCGGCTTCGAGAAGGCGCTGAACAGGCAACTGGTGATCGGCGCGAGCTTGCTGTATCGCCACCTGAACGACACCAACGACGATACCTGCGACCAGCGCCCGATCGACGCCTGGGCCGCGCGCAACAACGTCGACACGGGCAACTGGGGCGGCTTCCAGTGCGCCATCATCAACCCGGGCCGCGACAACGCGCTGTGGATCGACTTCGCCGACGGCCAGGGCCTGCGCCGGGTGGACGTTTCGGCGGCCGAGTGGGGCACGCCGAAGCCGGCGCGCACCTACAAGGCGCTGAACTTCTTCGTCGAGCACCCGTTCAGCAATGGCTGGTACGGCAAGCTCACCTACACGCTCTCCGCGCTGAAGGGCAATATGGAGGGCCAGACCGACACCATCGGCGGCGGCGACGTCGGCCTGACAGTGAGCGACGACCACAAGGAACTGATGTACAACGCCTACGGCTATCTGCCCGGCGACCGGCGCCATTCGATCAAGGCCTATGGCTTCATGCAGGTGGCGCCGGAATGGACCGTTGGCAGCAACCTGAACGTGACCTCGGGCGCGCCGCGCAACTGCATCGGCGAACTGCCGGCCGACCTCAAGTGGGACCACGACTACGGCGCCGCCTACTTCTACTGCAACGGCGTGGCCACGCCGCGCGGCAGCCAGGGGCGCCTGCCGTGGCAGGCACTGCTCGACGTGAACGTGGCCTACATGCCGCGCTTTGCCAGGGGCCTGAGCCTGAAGGTGGACGTGTTCAACCTGTTCGACCAGCAGACCGTGCAGCGCTATAACGAAACCCGTGAAGACGGCGGCGCCATCGCCAAGAACTACCTGCAGGTCGCCAGCCGCACCGCGCCGCGCTCCGTGCGCCTGACCGCGGAATACCAATTCTAAAAGGAGGGCATCATGAAACAACGTCGCACATTCCTGTATTGCGCTGCACTGTTCCTGGCCGGTTGCGGCGGCGGTGGCACCGGCACCGGCACCGGCACCGGCACCGGCGCGCCCGCCGCTGTACAGACGCTGGCCGCCGCGTCACTGCCGGATGCCACGCGGGCAGCCAGCGGTACCACGTCCACCGTGGCGCTGGCCGGCAACGCCTTCATCACCGCCGCGCCGGCCGGGGCAACGGAAATCATCACCGACCGGGGCCTGGGCGACTGGACCAGCGCAGGCACCATCACCAGCGTGTATTTCCGCGTGGCTTCCGCGGGCGCCGTGACGGTGGCGCTCGATGCGGTCCTGGCCGGCAGCAGGAACAGCACGATCCGCGTCACGGTCGACGGCACGCCGTTCACGGTGAAACTGGCCGATACCTCGGGCAAGAGCGTCCCGGTCGGTACCGTCAACATGGCGGCGCCGGGCTATGTGAAGGTGGACCTGCAGGGCGTCAGCAAGGATGGCGGCTACTTCGGCGACGTGTCCGCGCTCAGGGTGACGACGGCGGCCACCGTCAATTACGCCAACGACCCCGCCAACTACTACTGGTCGCGCCGCGGTCCTTCCGTGCACATGAGCTACACCACGCCGGCCAATACGGAGTACTTCTACAACGAGATGACCATCCCGGCCGGCCAGGATCCCGCGGGTTCCTACTTCATGGCCAATGGCTTCACGGGCGGCTACTTCGGCATCCAGGTCAAGTCCGCCACCGAGCGCTGGATCCTGTTCTCGGTATGGGACGCCGACAGCGGCGGCAGGACCACGCTGGTGAGCAAGGGCCCGGGCGTGGTGGACAACACCTTCGGCGGCGAGGGCACCGGCGGCCAGGCCTACCTGGTGTACAACTGGATCGCGGGCAACACCTACCGCTTCATCACCCGCGCGCGGCCGGACGGCGCCGGCGCCACCCTGTTCTCGGCGTGGTTCTTTGCACCGGAGACGAACAGCTGGCGCTACATGGCAACGTGGAAGCGCCCCGCCACGACGACCTACCTCACCGGGAATCACTCGTTCCTCGAGAATTTCATCGACACCAACGGCTTCGCGGGGCGGCGCGTCCAGTACGGCAACCAGTGGGCGCGCAACGCGAACGGCACCTGGTCGGAAGCGACCGCCGGCCGCCTGACCGGCGACGCCACCGTGACCAACGTGCAGCGCATGGACTATGCGGGCGGCCTGGAAAACGGCCGGTTCTACCTGCGCAATGGCGGTTTCTTTGCCGAGCCCGTGCCGGTCAACCAGAACTTCACGCGGCCGGCCATTGGCCAGCCACCGGCGGTGGATGTCGACAGCCTGCCGCAGTAATTGAACAAAGCGAATATGCGTGGTTACTTCGCGCAGTAACCACGCGCAGTCAATACAATCAACAGGCGCAGTCAAAAACAAGGAGCACCATGAAATCTGTTCTGACCCGACGTGGCTTCATTGCGGCAGGCGCCGCGCTTGCCGGCAGCATGATGTTGCCCGCGGCCCTGGCGGCCACGCGCAAGAAGGTGCGCATCGGCATGATCGGCACCGGCATGCGCGGCCAGGTACTGCTGCAGGAACTGCTGCGCCGCGACGACGTGGAAGTGGCGGCGCTGTGCGATATCGAACCGGTGATGCTTGGCAAGGC
>DASVVD010000551.1:0-1763 GCA_036386715.1 Pseudoduganella sp. | reverse complement strand
CCTCGAGCCGCGCGCGCAGTTCGGATAGCGGCGTGCGCAGGTCGTGCGCGATCGCGTTCGACACGTCCTGCACGCCCGTCACCAGGTGCTCGATCTGGTCGAGCATGCGGTTCACGGTGCGTGTCAGCAATTGGAGTTCGTCGCCGTCGCGCGGTGCCTTCAGGCGGCGCGACAGCTTGCCTTCGATGATCGCGGCCGTGGTCTGGCTGATGCCCTGCACGCGGTCCAGCAGCGCACGCCGGATCAGCACGCCGCCCAGCGCCGCGCCCATCAGGACCGTGGCGGCGCAGCCCAGCAGGCCGTAGACGAACAGCCGTTCCAGCTCGTCGAAGCGGTTCAGGTTGCTGGCGACGAGCAGCCGGTAGCCGCCGCCCAGCGTCACGCGCACCAGTTCGATCCGGCGTGGCTCGTTGTCGATACGGATCGTGGCCGAACCGGTGCCGTCGTGGTCCGGCAGGCCTTCCGGCCAGCGCGGCAGGTTGCCGGCCAGCTTCACGCCGTTCGGCGCCATGAAGAGGATGATCTTGCGCACGCCGTCGTTGGTGCCGGCCACCTGGCTGTCGATGGCGGTGGCCAGCGCGAACGGCCCGCCGCGCTGGAACAGGTTGGCGAGCCGCTGCGAATCCGAGGCGATCAGTTCGGTGCGCACTTCCTGGATGTTGGTGTGCCACGCATACCAGAGCGGGCCGGCGAACATGGCCAGCACCAGCAGGCTGATGACGGCATAGCCGATGGCGATGGTGCGGGCGGAGAAGCCGGGGAGTCTCAGCATGCGGTGCGCCTGGCGACGGGAGCGGGGCCGGTCATGGCTGGTCGGTCAGCATGTAGCCGCTGTTGCGCACCGTGCGCAGCAGCGGCTTGCCGAAGCCGGCATCGATCTTCTGGCGCAGCTTGCTGATGTGCACGTCGATCACGTTGGTCTGCGGGTCGAAGTGATAGTCCCACACGTTCTCCAGCAGCATGGTGCGGGTCACCACCTGGTTGGCATGGCGGACCAGGTATTCGAGCAGCTTGAATTCGCGCGGCTGCAGCGTGACCGGCTTGCCGGCGCGCGTGACCTTGTGGGCCAGCATGTCCACGGTCAGGTCACCCAGCGTCATCGTGGTTTCCACCGCCTGGTGCTGCGAGCGCCGCAGCAACGCGTCGAGCCGGGCCAGCAGTTCGCCGAAGGCGAACGGCTTGACCAGGTAATCGTCGCCGCCACTCTTCAGGCCGAGGATGCGGTCGTCCACGCCGTCGAGCGCCGAGAGGATCAGGATCGGCACACGGTTGCCGCCCTGGCGCAGGGCTTCCACGATGGCCAGCCCGTCGATCCCGCCGGGCAGCATGCGGTCCATCACGATCGCATCATAGGGTTCGCTCACGGCGTAGACCATGCCGTCGCGGCCGTTGTCGGCATGGTCGACGGTGTGGCCCGCCTCGGTCAGGCCCTTTTTGACGAAGCGCGCCACGCGCTCGTTGTCCTCGACGAGTAGTAGTTTCACGGTTTCTCCGGTCTTCCTGTTGATTCTGGTGCCGGGTCAGGAGGCCGGTATCGCAGCGCCGGCATCGGCCTGCGCCGGCGTGTCGCCGGTGCGTTCCAGCCAGCCGCCGCCCAGCGCGCGGTACAGGCCGACCAGCGCGGCCAGCTGGTTCTGGCGGGCCGCGATCAGCGAAATGCGCGCATTGTACAGGTCCGTTTTCGCCGTCAGCACGGTGAGATAATCGTTCACCCCGTTCGTGTACAGCATCTCGGCCAGTTCCAGCCGGCGCTGCTGGGCGGC
>DASVVD010000550.1:0-1738 GCA_036386715.1 Pseudoduganella sp. | reverse complement strand
TTGCCGTTTTCAAGGTTGCGGTCCAGGCAGTTGTACGACACGTTCAGCTTGCCGTCCTCGAACCATTTGTAGAACGGCGCGTCATCTTCGTTCAGGGTGCGAGTGAACGGCGTTTGCCAGTCGATGTTCTCGCGCGCCATGCGGGCCCAGAAGCCTTCGTAGTCGTTCTCGGCTTCGGCGCACAGCGCCTGGTAGGCCTCCATGCCGGATACAGCGGCCTGCGCGGTGAAAGCCGCGGGCGGCTGGAACACGCGCGATTCGGGTTGGCCTTGCTGCTCGGTGGTTTGTGCTGGTGCGTTCATGCTTGTCTCCATCGTGGTAGTTGTTTGCCAAGACAGTACGGCGGGGCGCTTACAGTGCCCTTACAGCGGTTTTTCACTGCGCCGCGTGCCGGCAAAGGCAATACTGCCATTCTAACCACAATGGAAAAAGGACGAGGGCGGCCGCAGCCGCCCTCGTCCTTGTGCTGCGCCGCGGGGACTAGCCGCGGTGCGTCAGCAATGTGCGGCTTGGTGCCGCCTGGGTGCTGTCCAGGCGGAACACGGCCACCACCTGCGCCAGGCCGGCGGCCTGGTCCTGCAGGGATGCGGCGGCGGAGGATGCCTGCTCCACCAGTGCGGCGTTCTGCTGCGTGATGGCGTCCATCTGGCCGATCGAGGCATTCACCTGCTCGATGCCGGCGCTCTGCTCCACCGTGGCGGCGGTAATGTCGGCCATGATGTCCGTCACGCGCTTCACGCCTGCCACCACGTCGTTCATGGTGCTGCCGGCCTGGGTGACCAGGCGGCTGCCGGCGTCCACTTTTTCCACGGAGTCGCCGATCAGGCCCTTGATTTCCTTGGCCGCGCTGGCCGAGCGCTGCGCCAGGTTGCGCACTTCCGATGCCACCACGGCGAAGCCGCGGCCCTGTTCGCCGGCGCGGGCGGCTTCCACTGCCGCGTTCAGCGCCAGGATATTGGTCTGGAAAGCGATGCCGTCGATCACGCCGATGATGTCGACGATCTTGCGCGCGGAATCGTTGATGGCCGCCATGGTCGCCACGACTTCGCCGATCACTTCGCCACCCTTCACGGCCACGCCGGACGCGGCCTGCGCCAGCTCGTTGGCCTGGCGCGCATTGTCGGCGTTCTGGCGCACGGTGGTGGTCAGTTCGCCCATCGAGGCGGCGCTGTGCTGCAGCGAGCCGGCCTGCTCCTCGGTGCGCTGCGACAGGTTCTGGTTGCCGGCGGCGATTTCGCTGGACGCGGTGGCCATGGTATCGGTGCCACTGCGCACTTCGCCCACGATGCGCACCAGGCTGTCGTTCATTTCCTGCAGCGCATGCATCAGCTGGCCGATTTCATCGTTGCGGCGCACCGTGATGCGGGTGGTCAGGTCGCCCCGGCTCACGGTCTGTGCCAGCGACAGCGCTTCGCGCAGCGGCAGCGTGACCGATTTCACCACGCGGTAGCCCATCAGCACGGCGGCGGCAATGGCCAGCAGCACCACGCCAAGCAGCATTTCGCGGTAGGTGTCGTTGGCGGCCAGCAGCTGTTCCACTTTCTCGCCGGCGGTGCGGTCCTGCAGTTCGATCAGGGTCTTGAACGCCTTCACGGTGGCGGCACCGTGCTTGTTGGTGTTGGCCGCGCGCCATGCGGCGGCTTCTTCGGTCTGGCCGGCGGAATACAGCTCGAACCAGCGCGGGCGCGAGGCGAAATAGGCCGCATATGATTCCTTCAGCTGCGCCAGGCCGGCCTTC
>DASVVD010000549.1:0-5513 GCA_036386715.1 Pseudoduganella sp. | reverse complement strand
CTCGGCGCGCGGCGCGGCGGCCATGCCGCCCCGGACACCGCCGGAATCGAGCCCGGCGCGCGATCGGGCACCGATCGGCTTCCAGTCGTCGGCGGCTTCGCCGCGCAGCGCGGCCAGCACCGGGCCCATCACGTCCGGCCGGCTGAAATAGCTGAAATGCGTGGCCTGGGCGCCCGTGAACAGCCGGAACTTCGGCGCGCGCGGACCGGCGGCGCGGGGCACGCCGCCATACATCGAGCGGGTCTGCACCACCATGTCGTTGTCGGCCCAGAAGAAGCCGTCGGCCATGAGCGTCTTCACCCAGGACAGCACGCCATCGCCGTCGGCATCGCCGGCCAGCACGTAAAGCTCGCTGTCCACGCCGTCGAGCGGCGCGTTCAGCCAGCGCACCAGCGCGCTGTCCGGCATCATCGCCTGCAGCCCGGGCATTGCCGCGGCGCTGGTGCGGCGGCGGGCCACCGCGCACAGCAGGTCGACGAACTGGGTGGTGACGTTGACTCCGGCCAGCCCCATCAGCCACTGCAGCACCGACAGGTAGGCATCCAGGCGCCGCGACGCCAGCAGCGTGCCCCGTGCCGGGCAGGCGCAGCGCACGACGCGCTGCACGGTGATGGTCTTGCTGCGCAGCCGGCGGCGCAGTTCGCCCAGTTCCTGCCGCGCGGCGGGCTCGCCGGCGAACAGCGCATCCAGCGTTGCATCGGGTTCGAAGCGGGCGGCGCGCAGCAGCACGTCGGCGATCAGCCCGGCCCGCGAGTGCGTGACCAGGTGCAGCACGGCGTTGTGGGGCAGGCTGTCCACCAGCGCGATCGCGTTGCCGATCGGGCTCTTGCCGATGGTGGGATGATCGAAGGCGAACACGCGCTCCGGGTAGTGCTCGAACAGCTGTTCGACCTGCGCGGCATTGCGCAGCCACATCTTGCCAAATGTGCTGCCGGTATCGACGAAGGTACCGTGCATGAAGACCAGCAGCGGCGCCGTGCCGCAATCCTCCGGCCATGCGGTGACGCGCTGCGAAGGCGGCAACCGCTCGGGCAGGACATCGGCGCGCAGCCGGTACAGCCCTTCGACCACTTGGCCGTCGACGGCTTCGGTGATCGCCGCGGCCTGCTCGTCTTCCGGGCCTTGCTGGACCTGCTGGTCCGGCGCGGCGAGCACGCCGAACCATTCCAGCACGGCGCCGACGACTGGCGCGCGGCCGTCACGCCGGGCGGTAGGGGCGCCGCACCATGGCAGCTGACTGGTCACGCTGACGGCACCGTCCTGCCCGGGCACGGTACCGCGAGCGGGAGTGGAACGGGATGCGGGACCGGTGGAAGGGCGGCCGAGCAGCGTGCGCGCATGCTCCGGGTGGAGCACCAGCGTGGGGCCGCCGGCGATCTTGAGCACCACCGCGTCGCGCCCGGGCTCGACATCGACCACGGCCGGCTGCCCGGCCGCCCGGTGGCCGTGCACGCTCCAGGCCGAACGCAGCGCGAGGTCGCGGCCACCGATCCGTGCCTGCACGGCGCCATCGTCGAGCCGCGTACCGGCTACGCGAAAACTGATTTTTCCAGCCATGGCTGCTCCCGGTATCCCGATGTAAGAGTGAACGCAAGCGCGAACGCAAGGCGTTATTACTTAAAAGTCATCTTACTGCCAACTGCCGCCGCCGTGGCAAGACATGATGAATAATCCGGCGTGGCAGCGATCGGCCGGGTAAGGATCTCGGGAAATGTGCCGATTCCTTTGAAGGCGTGACAAAGCACGCATTTTCAACCGGGTTCTGTTTGCTAATGTGCTGCTCCGGCCGCTTCGACCGGCAACGATGGGAACCACGATGAAGACCATGAAGGCGATATCGATCATTATCGGGAGCACGGTGTTTGCGGCGCTCTGCT
Source organism: Pseudoduganella sp. (assembly GCA_036386715.1). Classification (GTDB taxonomy): domain Bacteria; phylum Pseudomonadota; class Gammaproteobacteria; order Burkholderiales; family Burkholderiaceae_D; genus Rugamonas. Next base: position 3,636 of record DASVVD010000549.1, on the reverse strand, counting down.
TCGCGGCAGGCGCGCTGACGGCGGGCGCGAGGCACTGGTTCGAACCGACCGTACACGTCTCGATCCGCAACGAGAGCGGTGAGAGCGTGGCGAAAATAGTGTTGATCCATGAATCCGGCGGTAAAGTGACGACCGTTACGTTGCCCGCGCTGAAACATGGACAATCCACCGACGCCAGGTTCTACGTTGGCGATCCAAGTGGCTATCGGTTGGAGGCGACATTCCTGGATGGGCGTGTCGTAAAAGGTGGCGCCGGTTATGTGGAAGCCGGGTCGTCCACCAGCGAAGTCATCGGCAAGTCAGCGACGACACGTATGCAAAGTTTTCTGTATTGAATAGTTGAAGCCGGCTCTCGAAGCCGGCTTTGCTTCTTCCTGTCCGGGCATCGCGCCGGCCGGGCGGCGATCCGTCCAATGATCGCCGCGCCGCCTGCTTATGGCTTCGAAGCCTGCAACTGCCTGCGCCGATGCCATCCGAACAGCCCGAGGCCGCCCAGCATCATCAGCAGGGCGGAAGGCTCCGGCACCGGGGAAATCTCGCTGACGCTGGCCAGCCCGCCCGTTGTCACGCTGATGCCGCCCGTGGTGCCGCCGGCCTGCGGCAGCAGCGCAAACTCGACCAGGCTGCCGGCATTGCCGATATAGCCGGTCAGGTCGGCGTTGTACAGCGTTGCCGCGAACAGCGAGGCGTCGATGTTCTCCGTGGTGGCAAAGGCGCCGTCGAAACGGATGTCGAAGCTGAACCAGCCACCCAGCTGGACGAAGCGGGTCAGGTAGTCGCCGCCGTCCTGGTTGCCCAGCACGGCGCTGGCCGGCAGCGCGCCGGCGATGCCGGGCGAGGCGTCGAACGTGGCGCCGAACGCGCCGCTGAAGTTGTCCAGGGTGGCACTGGCCGGCGTGGCGCCCGCATTGGCCAGGAAGGTGAAATCCAGCAGCGCCTGGCCGCTGAAGCTGCGGGTATCGACACTCACGTGGTAACCCGGCAGGGCATGGGCGGCCTGGCTCGCCAGCAAGGCCAGGGCGGCCAGGCACAGTGCCGCGCGGTTCCTGAAGTTCTGCATCATTTGAAATCCTCCCGATCTAGAAAAGTCCGACAAAAACGGCATTGGTGTAGCTGATGGCGACCTTGCCCGGATTGCTGTAGGTCAGCGGCACCGTGACCGAAGCGCCGGGCGCGATGGCATTGGCCTCGAGCGTGATGTACGGCGCGCCGTCGCGCATGCCGGTGGCGTTGTCGAGCGTGACGCCGGCAGGCAATTGCCCGAGCACCAGCTGGAGCGGGCCGGCCAGCGCGGCGGCGCCCTTGTTGGTCAACGTGATCGACGCGCCGTACTTGCCCGTGATGCGGTTCCAGGTCAGCCCCGAGCGCTGCAGCGCGACGCCCGGCGTGACGTCCAGCGTCGCGCCCTCGATCGCCACCTTGCCCGGGCCGGCCTTGGCCAGGTTGTGCATCTTGACCTCCTGGAAGGATGCCGCCGGCCGGTAGTCATAAGGGGGCGTCCAGCCCAGCTCGTTGGTGTAGGGCCCGACCGTGAAGCCGCTGCTGGTGGCAGCGGCCAGCACCTTGGTCCAGTTGTTCTCCAGCGCCGTCCTTGCCGCCGCTTCCAGGTCGGCAGAGGCGGGCACGCCATTGATCCACGAACCCGTGTCCTTGAACTGGTAGCCGTTCAGGTTCGACACCACCTTCGAGGCGGTGGCCTCGGGGCCGCTGATCTCGAACGCGTTTGCTTCCGACAGGATCCGCGATTCCGCACCCATGCCGATGAAATAGCCGAGGCGGTACCTGGCGGTGGCGGCCGTATCGCCCCGGTAGTAGTTGTTGTAGACGTGGATGCGGCCGAAGCGGGCGCGCGGCGCGCGCTGGGTGATGTTGTCCCAGATGTTGTTGTGGAAGGTGATGCGGTTGAACTCGCGTTCCTTGGGGCCGTTCTGGTCGCCCGAGCCGCCCACCATGTTGGTCTTGTCGTGGTTCCTGAAGACGTTGTACGACAGGGTGACGTAGTCGCTGCTGTCCTCGATGTCGATCAGGCCGTCGAAGCGGTTGACATGCGAGGTGACGCCGTTGATGGTCACGATTTCCTCGGCGGGCGCGCCGTCGCTCAAGGTGCAGTGATCGATCCACAGCTGCTTGCCGGTCACCACCGAGATCGCCTTGTAGCGGGAATCCCAGGCGCTCTTGCCGTCCCAGCTCGGCGTCAGGTCCTGCGGCGCCTGGAATTCAAGGTTGCGGATGATGATGTTGGGAGTGGCGTTGACCGAGAAATAGCCGTCGACGATCCTGGCGTCGCGGCCCACGCCGACGATGGTAGTGTTCGATGGAATGATGAACTGGATCTGCGCCTTCTGCAGGTTGCGCAGCGTGCTGCGCGCGGAACTCAGCGCCGAAATGCGCGCACGCAGGGCGATCGCTTCCGGATCGCCCTGGGCCACCCGGATCGCCAGGTCGGCCATGAAGGCCGTGTCCAGGCTTTGCAGGTAGAGGTTGAAGTCCCACCTGGCGGCAGTGGCGTTGAGCGACTTGTAGTACGCCTCGTCGGCCAGCCTGCCGTCGCCCAGGTCGGTGCCATAGATGGTGCCCACGACCTGGATGATCTTCGGTTCGCGCCTGGCCGCGGCGGGATCGCTGGCATACGTCGGGCTGCCGGCGTTCTTCAGGGCGTTATTGAGTTCGGCCCAGTTGCGCACCACGTAGATATTGCTGGCGGGGGCGCCGGCGCCGCCCGTGGTGCCGGCGCCTTGCGATGCCCAGCCACTGGCCGCGTCAGCCTGCGTCGCCGGGTTCTGCACTACCGCGGCGGCTGCGGTCACATTGCCGGCCGCGCCGGCGGCGGAACTGCCCTCCGCCTGGCCGCCGCATCCCTGCATGAACAGGGCCGCGACCATCATGCCGAATGCCGTCCGGCGCGGCCGTGCCGCCGCCATGAACCGGTTACGTGGTGTCTCCATTTTCGCCTCCTTCAAGGTCATATTGGTCAGGCCAGTATAAATTTGGCTCGACCAGAATTTGGCGGACTTAACAAATAATCACGAAGGGGATTGAAAACGTTGTCAATGTTGTTTTTGGCGCCGGGGCACTGAAATGCTGGAACCGCTTCACCGTCCGGCATGCACGGGTTGTCGCATTCAGCTGGACCGCCAGCTGTCGGCTGCATAAGATGGCGGCTCTTTACTCCTCCAGGTTTCCTTCAGCAATTTCCCTACATGATTCGAACCACTCCGACAATTCCCCGGCTGGCCGGGCTGGACACCCTGCGCGCGCTGGCCATCGTGCTGGTCCTGATGTCCCATTACCACGGCTTCGTCAGTCATGCGCCGACGTTCGGCATCATGGGCCGCATCGGCTGGGCCGGGGTCGACCTGTTCTTCGTGCTCAGCGGCTACCTGATCGGCAACCAGCTGCTGGCGCCCGCGGCGCGCGGGGAAGGGCTGTCGATGAAGACATTCTTTGCACGCCGCCTGCTGCGCACGCTGCCCAATTACTACGCGGTGCTGGCGGTTTACCTGCTGCTGCCGGACAGTCCGATCGCAGGCCAGAGCATGGCGCCCGTGTGGCGGTTCCTGACCTTCACGCAGAACTTCGGCCTGGAATATGGCCAGACTTTTACGCACTCGTGGTCGCTGTGCATCGAGGAACAGT
>DASVVD010000548.1:0-2521 GCA_036386715.1 Pseudoduganella sp. | reverse complement strand
CTCCAGTTGAATTACACTGCGAACACCATGAACCTGAATTCTACCGAATCCGGCATTACTGAACGCCCCACCTCCCGGGGCCGCCGTTCGGCCGCATCGCGGCCGGATGGCGATGCTGCCCAACCGCCCATTTCCACCTCCCCTCTCGCTGCCCCGATGATCCCGGCCGGCGTGGCCACGATCAGCCACCTGTCGGAAAAGCTTGCCGAATACATGAACGAGGCCGACCTGAAAAAGGTCAAGGAAGCCTACCGGTTCTCGGATGAGATGCACCTCGGCCAGGTGCGCAAATCGGGCGAACCCTATATTTCGCACCCAATCGCCGTGGCCGAGATCTGCGCCGACTGGAAGCTCGATGCCCAGGCACTGATGGCCGCGCTGCTGCACGACGTGATGGAAGACCAGGACGTCAAGAAGGAAGAGCTGATCGAGCGCTTCGGCGCCCCGGTGGCACAACTGGTCGATGGCCTGTCCAAGCTGGAAAAGATCGAGTTCCAGAGCCAGATCGAGGCGCAGGCGGAAAACTTCCGCAAGATGCTGCTGGCGATGGCGTCGGACGTGCGCGTCATCCTGATCAAGCTTGCCGACCGGCTGCACAACATGCGCACGCTGGACGTGATGGCGCCTGCCAAGAAGCAGCGCATCGCCAAGGAAACGATGGAAGTCTATGTGCCCATCGCGCATCGTCTCGGCCTGAACAATATCTACCGTGAACTGCAGGACCTGTCGTTCGCGCACCTGCACCCGCTGCGCTATAACGTGCTGGCGAAAGCCGTGAAGGCCGCGCGCGGCAACCGCCGCGAGGTGGTCGGCAAGATCCTCGACTCGGTCAAGAACACGCTCGGCATGGCCGGCATCCACGCCGAAGTGTATGGCCGCGAAAAGACCCTGTACGGCATCTACAAGAAGATGCGCTCGAAGCACCTGACGTTCTCGCAGGTGCTGGACGTGTACGGCTTTCGTGTCGTCGTCGACAATTTTTCGAACTGCTATGTTGCCCTGGGCACGCTGCACTCCCTGTACAAGCCCATGCCGGGCAAGTTCAAGGACTACATCGCGATCCGCAAGCTGAACGGCTACCAGTCGCTGCATACCACGCTGATCGGCCCGTATGGCACGCCGGTCGAGTTCCAGATCCGCACGCAGGAAATGCACCGCACCGCCGAATCGGGCGTGGCGGCGCACTGGCTGTACAAGAACAGCGACGCCAACCTGACCGACATGCAGCAGCGCACCCACGCGTGGCTGCAGTCGCTGCTCGACATCCAGCAGCAGACGGGCGACTCGGCGGAGTTCCTCGAGCACGTGAAGGTCGACCTGTTCCCCGACTCGGTCTATGTCTTCACGCCGAAGTCGAAGATCATCGCGATGCCGCGCGGCGCCACGCCGATCGATTTCGCGTATGCGATCCACACGGGCATCGGCGACCATACGGTGTCGGTGACGATCAACGGCGAGCCCGCCCCGCTGCGCACCGAGCTGCGCAACGGCGACATCGTCGAGATCGTCACGGACAACGATTCGCGGCCGAGCCCGAGCTGGCTGAGTTTCGTGCGCACCGGCAAGGCGCGCTCGGCGATCCGGCATCACCTGCGCACCATCAACCTGCCCGAATCCATCGGCCTCGGGCGGCAGCTGCTGCAGCAGGCACTGGCGGGAATCAGCATTTCGCCCGACCTGCAGGAGCCGTTGGTGGAACGGCTGCTGAACGAATCGTCGGCCAAGTCCATGGACGAGCTGTACGCGGACATCGGCATCGGCAAGCGCATGGCGGCACTCGTCGCGCGGCACATCTTCGGCCTGCTGGGCGGCGAATCCGCCTCGGTGCCGATCGACCACAACTCGGCCGCCGACCTGGACCCGGTCACGATCTATGGCAGCGAAGGCGTCTCGGTGCAGCTGGCCCCCTGCTGCCTGCCGATCCCGGGCGACCAGATCGTCGGCCAGCTGCGCCGCGACCAGGGGCTGCAGGTCCACACCTCCGACTGCAGCGTGGCCCGGCGCCAGCGGCAGAAGGAACCGGAGCGCTGGATCGCCGTCAAATGGGGCACGGAACTGAACCGCCGCTTCGACAGCCGCATCCGCCTGCTGATCAACAACGAAAAAGGCATCCTCGCCCGCGTGGCCGCCGAAATCGGCGAATCGGACGGCAACATCACCTTCGTCGGCATGGACGAAGACAACGACCACGTGCTGCACCAGCTGCGCTTCACCATCCAGGTCAAGGACCGCGTGCACCTGGCCGGACTGCTGCGCAACGTGCGCAAGGTCACCGGCGTGAACAGGGTCTCGCGCGAGCGTGGCTAAAACCTGAAAACCCGGGACAGTCCCCTGTTTATCGGCAATATTTCTTAGAAACCCGGGTTTGTCCCGGGTTTTTTCTTGGGCCGACCCGTTGGCTTGGGTGGCGTGCCGGGTAGCTCATTTCGCAGGGTTGCACGACGTATCTCCATCACATCTACCTCGTCCAGTGGCTGTTCAAAAAGACTGCGGTAGTGTTGATGCCTGAGCTCGGGCGCAT
>DASVVD010000547.1:0-4256 GCA_036386715.1 Pseudoduganella sp. | reverse complement strand
GGCGGCCCGGGGTATTGAGCCATTCCTTCAGGAAGGCGTAGCAGCGCGGGTCGGACAGCTTGAAGAAATATTGTTCGGAAGGCTTCAATACCGGCGTGGCGTTGGTGAATACCGAATACGGGTTCACCAGGTCGGTGGGCTGGTAAGCGGCACCGCACACTTCGCAATTGTCGCCATACTGGTCCTTGGCGCCGCATTTCGGGCATTCGCCCTTGATGTTGCGGTCGGCCAGGAACATGCCTTTCACCGGATCGAAGAAGCGGTCGACGGTTTTCGTCTGGATCAGGCCATTGTCGCGCAGCTTGCGGTAGATACTCTGCGACAGCTCCACGTTTTCAGGCGAATCGGTCGAATACCAGTTGTCGAAGGCGATATGGAAACCGTCCAGGTACTGCGCCCGGCCGGCGGCGATCTTGGCGACGAATTCCTGTGGCGTGATGCCTTCCTTTTCGGCGGCGATCATGATCGGCGTGCCGTGCGTGTCGTCGGCGCCGACGAAATGCACCTCGCGCGGGCGCAGTTCCCCATCCACGCCATCGCGCTGCATTCGCTGGAAACGGACCCAGATGTCGGCCTGGATGTATTCCATCATGTGGCCAATATGGAAGGCGGCGTTTGCGTAGGGCAGGGCGGTGGTGACGAACAGCTTGCGAGTCATGGTCAGCGCTAGTGAGGTTGTATAAAGGGAGTCATTTTAACAGCCCGTGCGGGGGTCTGCGGAGTTGCATGTGCAGTCAGGTAATGCGCATGCCGCCAGCCGATTTGCGCTGATTGGCGCTGATTTGCGCTAGACTGCCGCTTCAATCACGGAGATTTACATGAGCATCACAGTCGAAGACGTCAAGGCCGCCCTGTCCAAAGTGGTCGATCCGAACACCACCAGGGATTTCATTGCCACCAAGTCGGTCCGCAACCTGAAGGTGGAAAACGGCCAGGTCAGCCTGGAAATCGAGCTGGGTTACCCGGCCAACAGCCAGATCGAGCCGATCCGCGCCAGCGTGCTGGCCGCGCTCGAACCATTCGGCCTGCCGGTCAGCCTGAACGTCTACAGCAAGATCATCGCCCACACGGTGCAGCGTGGCCTGAAGCCGCTGCCCAATGTCAAGAACATCATCGCCGTCGCCTCCGGCAAGGGCGGCGTCGGCAAGTCCACCACCGCGGTGAACCTGGCCCTGGCGCTGGCCGCCGAGGGCGCCACTGTCGGCGTGCTCGATGCGGACATCTATGGCCCGTCGCAGCCGATGATGCTGGGCGTCTCCGGCCGTCCGGTCACCAAGGATGGCAAGTCGATGGAGCCGATGGAAAACCACGGCGTGCAGGTATCGTCGATCGGCTTCCTGATCGACCCGGACGAGCCGATGGTCTGGCGCGGCCCGATGGTCACGCAGGCGCTGCAGCAACTGCTGGACCAGACCAACTGGCGTGATCTCGACTACCTGGTGATCGACATGCCGCCGGGCACCGGCGACATCCAGCTGACGCTGTCCCAGAAGGTGCCGGTCACCGGTGCCGTGATCGTCACGACGCCGCAGGACATCGCGCTGCTCGATGCACGCAAAGGCCTGAAGATGTTCGAGAAGGTCGGCATCCCGATCCTGGGCGTGGTGGAAAACATGAGCACGCACATCTGCTCGAACTGCGGCCATGTCGAGGAAATCTTCGGCGCCGGTGGCGGCGAGAAGATGACGCAGGACTTCAAGGTCGATTTCCTGGGCAAGCTGCCTTTGCAGATGTCGATCCGCCAGCAGACCGATTCGGGCCGGCCCACCGTGGTGGCCGAGCCGGACGGCCCGGTGGCGCTGATCTACAAGGAAATCGCCCGCAAGGTCGCCATCCGCGTGGCCGAAAAAGCCAAGGACATGACCAGCAAGTTCCCGACCATCGTGGTCAAGAACGACTGATGGCCCAACGATCGGGGTGGCCTTTCGCCTTTGCCGCCATGGCCGCCGCAATGGCGGTCGCCGCGCCGGCGCTTGCCGGACCGGCGGCTTGGCAAATACAGGCCAGCGGCACCCAGGTCGAGCTGCGCGGCCTGTCGGTCGTCAGCCCGACCGTGGCATGGGCCAGCGGCGGCAAGGGCACCGTGCTGCGCACCATCGACGGCAATGCCTGGACCGTGCTGGCCGTGCCGGGCGCCGAAAAGCTCGACTTTCGCGACATCCATGCGTTCGACGCCGATACGGCGATCGCGATGAGCGCCGGCCCCGGCGAGGCATCGCGCATCTATCGCACGGCCGACGGCGGCGCGACATGGCAGCTGGCGATCACCAATCCCGACCCGCGCGGTTTCTGGGATGCAATCGCATTCCGGGATGCGCGCAATGGCATCCTGTTCGGCGATCCGGTCGACGGCCGCTTCCAAGTGCGCCTCACCAGCGATGGCGGCGCCACCTGGCAACCGGTCAAGGACGACGAAGGCCTGCGCGCGCTGCCGGACGAAGGCGCGTTCGCGGCCAGCGGCACGTGCCTCACCATGGCCGGCAGCGGCGATGCCTGGTTTGCCACGGGCGGTGCCTTGAACTCCCGTGTCTTCCACTCGAAGGATGGCGGCCGCACGTGGCAGGCCGCGGCCGTGCCGGTGGCCGCCGGCGCGCCGGCACGCGGCCTGTTCTCGGTGGGTTTCCGCGATCCGCAGGTGGGGATCGCGGCGGGCGGCGACTACAAGGACGTGAACCTGGCGGGCGTGAACGGCGCCCGCACCGAAGACGGCGGCGCCAGCTGGACGCCGGTGCAGGTGCTGCCGGCCGGCTACATGTCGGTGGTGGTGCCCGTGCGGGGCGCGCCCGATGCGTTCGTGGCGGCCGGGCTGGCCGGTTCCGGCTATTCGGCCGATGCCGGCAAGAGCTGGAAGATCCTCGACCGCACGCCCGTCAACACGGCCGGTTTCGCGTCGCCGGCCGCCGGCTGGGCGGTGGGGCCGAAGGGACTGGTACTCAAGTATACGGGCGCGCCGCTGGACCGATAAACCCTCGTGCCCTGCATGCCGGTGCCGGGTGCCGGGGTAGTCTTGCCGGCGGCCCGGCCCTGTGCTTACTTCGCTTTCTCGAAAGCCGCATCGAGCCCCTGTGCGACGAGGCGCCCGCGCCCGCCGCTGGCAAAGCGCAGTTCGGCTTCCATCGAGGTGACGAACCAGCTGCCGTCGGGTGCCGCATGCAGCGGTTCGGATGCGTCATCGCGCAGTGCCACGGTCAGCCCGTCGCCCTTGCGTGCGATGGTGAAGTCGCCCATGCCGTCGATCGTGTATTTGCCCGGCAGCGTGGCCAGCGCGGCGGCGGGCGCGGCGATCGCCGGGCGTACCTTGACACGCTGCGTCGGCCAGTCGTAGGCGGCGGCAACGGCGCGCACCAGTTCCCCGGCAAGTTCGCCGCCCCGGTCGCCGTTGGTCATCACGGCCACGCCGTCGCCCCGTTCCGTGTAGGCGACCAGCATGTTCTGGTAGCCGGCATTGGCGCCGCCATGGCTGAACGACTGCGCCTGGCCGGTGCCGTCGATGCGCCAGCCGAGGCCGAAGCCTTCCAGCACCGGTGCCAGCATCAGCTGTGTCATCGATTGCGACAGCACCTTGTTCGATTGCCCCGAGGCCGACTGCTTCACTTCGATCGCCAGCCGGGCCAGGTCCGACGGCGTGGTCCACAGGCCGGCCGCCGCCAGCTCGGGGTAGGTATGCGGGCCGCCGGCGATCGGCTTGCCGGCAGCGTCATGGGGCAGGGCGGCGCGGGCCACCAGCGCTGGCGGCAGCGGCTGGGCGAAGGTGCTGTCGTTCATGCCGAGCGGCTTGAGCACCGACTCCTGCACCAGCTGCGCGAAATCCTTTTTGGTCCGCTCGCCGATCACGTATTGCACCACTTCATAGCCGCCGCCCGAATAGCGCCATCTGGCGCCGGGCCTCGACGACACGTGCACGCCGCGCGAATTCGATGGTGCCGCGCCGTTGAGCAGCTGCACCAGCGTCGGTACCTTCGCGCCCGCCGCGTAGCCGGCGAAGCCATGGACCGTCGTGCCGGCCGTGTGCGACAGCAGCTGGCGCAGCGTGACGGGAGAACTGTCCACGTTGTTCGGCAGCTTCCAGTAATTCGTGTAGCCGTTGATATTGGCATCGAGCGCCAGCGTGCCCTGTTCCACCAGCTTCAGCGCGGCCATCGCGCTGACCGGCTTGCTGATCGAGGCGGCCTGGAACAGTGTCGACGGCGAGACGGCCGCACCGCCGGGTGTCACCACGCCGTAGCCCCTGGCCCATTCGATCTGGCCGGCATGAA
>DASVVD010000546.1:0-9623 GCA_036386715.1 Pseudoduganella sp. | reverse complement strand
CCGCAGCCGGTGCGGCCGGCCAGCGAGCGGCGGCGCTCCTTCAGCGCGACGACGGCCCGGCTGGCAATGTCCAGCTGTACCGCCACCCCGGCCGGCCCGGCCTCCACTTCGATGCCGTAGCACTCGCCGGCCCCGTCGATCAGGCCCTCGGTCAGCGAAAAGCCCAGCGCGAAGTCTTCCAGGTCGGCCGGCGTCGCCATCATCACCGCATGCGAGATGCCGTTGTAGACCAGCGCCACCGGCACCTCGTCCGCCAGCACGTCCTCCGCCGGTGTCGTTTCACTGCCGTGCACGCGCAGCACGTCGCGCTGTTCGATGGCGGGAGGCGGTTCATGCCCGGGGACGGCGGAACAGACGGTGGCTGGATTGGACATGATGGCAAGCTGGTTCGACAAGGCGCCCATGATGCCACAGGCGATGCGGCGGCGCGACCCCGTGCGCTTTCCGGAAGCGGCGTCCGCCGGCGGCCCGATATATTTTCTGCTATGTACGGTAAGCCACAGATGGTGACTTGCAGAAAGCGGATAACGGTGCACCGGGACGCCTTCTGTCCCATCCGTCACGGGCGCCGTCCCGGACATCGATCACCTGAAAGAACGCCACATGAACCTGCCCAACGCCACTGCCGTGAAAAATCGTCCCCACCCCATGCTGATCGTCGCCTGCACCGCAGTGATGCTGGTGAGCCTGGCCGGCACGGCGGCCATCATGGGCTGGCTGCCCAATTCGGCCGGAGCGCCTAATACGACCGATGCGTCGGCGTTGCCGGTTTCGGCCCCGGTCGCTGCCCAGCAGCCCGTCCGCGACGCATCGACTCACCGGGTGGCCGCCACGCCGGTCGTTCACCACCGGCCACGCGCCGAGCCGGCGCCGGTCTGCCAGAACTGCGGCGTTGTCGCATCGACCCGTGCCATCACCACCGGCGGCGATGGCAGCGGTCTTGGCGCGGCAGGCGGCGCCGTGGTCGGCGGCCTGCTGGGCAACCAGGTCGGCGGCGGACATGGCAAGCAGGCGATGACCGTGGTCGGAGCGATCGGCGGCGCCTTCGCGGGTAACCAGATCGAGAAGCAGGCCAGGGCCACCCGCAGCTATGAAATCACGGTCAGCATGGACAACGGCGCGAGCCGGACGGTCACCCAGGCCAGCCAGCCCGAATGGCGCGATGGCGACCATGTCAGGATCGTCTATGGTGTCGTGCGCACCAACACCTGAGCCGCATGACGAAGCTGCCGCGCCCGCCACGGTAGCGGCGGCGCGGCGGCTTCGGCAAGTCAGGCCGCCACCTGCCTCCGGGTCCCGTGGCGGCCTGCCGCGTTTGCATGCCCTTGCTTCGCATGTCTTTCCTCGCATACCCTGAACCTCCACCCCACCAGCCATACCCACCACGCGATGTCATCCCCCGAACTCCCCGACCGCCTGCCAGCGGATCCATCACCGTCATGCCCCGAGGCATCGCGCCGTCCACCAACAGCCGGCGCGCCCCTGGCACGGTCGAGCGACCACGTGCCGCGCCACCGGCCACCGGCGCGCCGCCGCACGCTGCGGATCGAAATCGCCCCGTCGACCATTGCCGCCATCGTCTCGGTCGGGCTGGCCATCGCGCTGCTGACCCAACTGGTGCCGGTGATCCTGGTGCTGGTCACCGGGCTGATGCTGGTCGGAACGCTCAGCCCTGCCGTGGCGTGGCTGGAACGCCGCAACGTGGGCCGGCTGACCGCCATCGCCATCGTGTTCGCGGCGCTGCTGGCCGTGGTGGGTGCGCTGGCCGTGTTCACCGTGCCGGCGTTCGTCATGCAGGTCGGCAGCCTGGTGGCGCAGGAACCGCTGCTGCGCAAGAAACTCGTCGCGTTCCTGGCGTCCTATCCGCTGACCCACTCGCTGGCGGAGGGCTTGCGGCACCTCCAATATGGCGAGCTGTTCAAGTCGTACAGCACCGAAGCCCTCGCCTTTTCCAGGAACCTGTTCGAACTCGCCGCGTATGGCGCCGGGGCGATCTTCCTCGCGCTGTACATCATGATCGACCGCGACCGCCTGCGTGGCGCGCTGTTCGCCGTGGTGCCGCGCGCGCACCACATGAAATTGTCGCGCATCATGCTCAACCTGGAAACGATCGTGGGCGGCTATGTGCGCGGCCAGATCGTGACCTGCGCCATGATGGCGCTCTTCCTGTTCATCGTGCTGAGCGCCTGCGGCGTGCCGAACGCCATCGCGCTTGCCGCTTTCGGCGGCATCGCCGACGTGCTGCCTTTCGTCGGCATCTTCCTGACGATGATTCCCGCGGTCCTGGCGGCCCTGGCCGTCGGCGGCGTCGCGGCGACGGTGGTGTTCGTCCTGCTGCTGTGCTACGAAGAGTTCGAGAGCCGGGTCCTGATGCCGGTCATCTATGGCCGTGCGCTACGCCTGCCCTCGTCGATCGTGCTGTTCGCGCTGATCACCGGCGGCACGCTGTATGGCATCGGCGGTGCGCTCCTGGCGTTGCCAGTCGCGGCCACCCTGCTGATGCTGGCCGAGGAACTGAAGCTTGAACTGCCGGGGGAAACGGCGCAGCCGGACGATGAGACCGCCGAGCGCAACGACATCATCAATGAAGCCGAGTACCTGCGCCGCACCGGCGGCATGACTGCCGCGGCATCGGCCGGCGTTGCGCTGGAAATCTCGGAAGAGCGCAAGGTGAAGGACGGCGACGCGACATCGTGATGCCGGCAACGCCGCTGCGTCGTCCGCGCGCAGCCCCCGCACCGCATCCGCTACATGCGGTGGCTGACGTCCAGGCCGATGCCACGGTAGCCGGCAAAGCCGCTGGCCGCGTCGAAGATCGGCTCGCCACTGACCTGCAGGGTTTGCACGCGTCCATCGGGCAAGGTGCGGCGGTAGAGAAAATCGAGGAAGGGCTGGCGGTTGGCGATCATCTCTTCCAGCGCGGCACGTTCTTCCATGTTCCACCCGGCCGCCGCCAGTTCCTCGACGGTGGCCCGGTTGCCGATACCGAGCATTTCCTCGACCGGCCCCGAAAACTGCGTCAGCCTGCCGGCGGCGTCCTGTTCCCAGTACCAGTCCGATGACAGCTCGGTAAAGCGCTGGAACCGTGCTTCGCTCCGGCGCAACTCGGCGGTGCGCTCGAGCACGGTCTGCTCGAGCACGCGGTTGGCATCGGCAAGGCGGCGATACAGCAGGCGTACCTCGAGCATGTTGTAGATGCGCGTCTTCAACTCGACAAAGTCGAACGGCTTGCTGACGAAATCTTTCGCGCCCGCCTGCAAGGCGCGCAGCTTGTGGGCCGGCTGGGCGGTAACGACCAGCACCGGCAGATAACTGCCGTGCTCGATCTTCTTGAGCTCCTCGAGCACCTCGAAACCATCCATGTCGGGCATCTGCAGGTCCAGCAGGATCAGGTCGAAGCGCTGTTCCTGGTGCAAGGCACGGACGCTGCGGGGATCGAGCGTGGTGGTGATGTTGCCATAGCCTTCGTTGCGCAGCATCTGCTCGAGCAGCATGACATTCGTTTCCTGGTCATCGACGATCAGGATGGGGGCATTCAACATTTCCGCGGCTTCAAGCATGGTCGTTCCTTGGGGGTGCAGCGGCATCTCGTACCGGGCTGTGTTCAGGTGAATGGTGCGGGCTGTGCTTCGCCGCGTGCAGCAGGGCCACGTCGAGCGCATGCATGAACTCGTGAACGCGGATCGGCTTGGTCAGGTAGCGGAAGAAACCCGCTTCCAGGCCTTTTTCGATATCGCGCGGAACGGCGTTCGCGGACAGCGCCAGCACCGGTATGTGGGCAGTGGCGGGATCGTCGCGCAGGCGCCTGAGCGCCCCGTAACCGCTCATCCCGGGCAGGTTGATGTCCATCAGGATCACGTCCGGCAGGCAGGCACGGGCCAGTTCGATACCGAGATTGCCGTCGATCGCGGTCAGCAGTTTCAGGTCGCCACGGCGCGCGATCAGCTGCTCCACCAGGGCCAGGTTGGCGGGGTTGTCTTCGACGTACAGCAGGGTCGGCTGGTTGCCGGCCCCATCCGGCGCGGCCTGGCGGCGCTCGAGGGACACTTCGTCGATATTGTCGAGTGCCAGGGCCGGCGGCACCGATGCCGCGAATTCCACCCAGAACACGGTCCCGGCGCCCGGTACGCTTTCGACGCCGATGCGCCCGCCCATCAGCTCGACCAGCTGCCTGGTGACCACCAGGCCGATACCGGTCCCCTCCTCGACGCCGTCCTGCTGGCCGAGGCGGTTGAACGGCTGGAACAGCTGGGCAAGCTGATCCGCGGCGATGCCCGCGCCGGTGTCGCGCACGCTGATGCGTACGCGGTCGTCACCGCTATCGGCGCACTGGACGATCACGGCACCTTCGACGCCGTTGTACTTGATCGCATTCGACAGCAGGTTGATCATGACCTGCTTGATCCGCGTGCGATCGGCATGCACGTAGAAGACATTGCCGGGATCGGGAAAAGTCAGGGTGATGCCGCGCTTGCTTGCCTGCGGCTCGATCATGCCCTTGCAATCCTGCAGCACCTCGTTGATCGACATCGATTCCTGCGACATCGTCACCTGGCCGGCCTCGATCATCGACAGGTCGAGAATCTCGTTGATCAGGCGCAGCAGGTACCAGCCGCCCTTGAGGATCTGGTCGATCGAGCGCTGCTGGCGCAAGGCCGGCGGGGGGACCTCCGATGCCATCAGCTGGGCAAACCCGAGCACGGCGTTAAGCGGCGTGCGCAGCTCATGGCTCATGCTCGACAGGAATTCGGATTTGGCCCGGTTGGCTTTCTCGGCGGCTTGCGTGGCGGCCTGCAAGGCGACGTTGGTCTCCTGCAGCGCATGCTCGAACTGCTTGCGCTCGGTGACATCGCGTGCCGCGGCAAAGACCCCCTGCAACTGGTTCTCGCGATCGTGGAAGGTGGTGGCGTTGAACGACACCACGGTCTTCCGGCCATCGCACGCCAGCGCGGTCAGTTCGTAGTTCGTCACCTTGCTCTCATGCAGCACCCGGGCGATCGCCTCCTCGGCACGCCGCGGCTCGGTGAAGCAGTCCTTGAACGCTGCGCCGATCAGTTCGTCACGGGTGCGGCCGGTCAGCAGTTCCATCTGGTGGTTGACGTCGCTGATGATGCCCAGCGGATCCGTCGTGATCAGGGGATCGATGTTCGATTCGATCAGCGAGCGCGTGTAGAAATGCTGGTCGCGCAGGCGCTGGTGCAGCCGCGCCTGCTCGGCCTCGACCTGCCTGCGGGCGGTATTGTCGGTGCCGATCAGCAGGAAACCGATGACCTTGCCGTCGGTATCGTGCAGCGCCGTGATCGACACCAGCGCCGGGAAGCGGGTGCCGTCGGCGCGGATATACGTCAGTTCGTAGATGTCCTCGATGCCCCGTAGCGCCTTGTAGACGAGCGCCTCGAAGCCGGCACCGATCGTGGTACCGAATTCGCCGCTCAGCAGTGCCGCCCGTTCGATCAGCTCCTGCGCATCGGAGATGCTGGCGGGCGTCAATTTGTTCACCACGTCACTGGACGTGTAACCGAGCATGCGTTGCGCGCCGACATTGAAGATCTGGATGACGCCATCGGCGTCCGTGGCGATACTGGAAAAGTTGGCACTGTTGAGGATGGCGTCCTGCAGCGCACCTGCCTTCAGCAAACGTGCCGACAGCACCTGCACCCCGGCGGGCCCGGGTGGGCGCGCCTGGCGTCTTGCCAGCCACAGCAAGCCGCCGAGCAAACACAACAGCAGGCCGATGCTCCAGCCGATCTGCGCGGCCGCCGACGCGCTCGGCCCCTGCCGGAACACGATGGCGCCCGCCAGCAGCAGGACGCACAGCGTGGCGGCGAAAGCCATGACGAGCAGGCGTCCGGGAGAAGATGGTTGGATGGTTTGCATGGCGTGGATCAGGTGGCGGAACGATGGGCCCGGGTCGCGACTGGCGACGTGGCAGTGACGGACGTGGTCACCCTGCTACGGTCCGACCCGCATCCTGGCGCTGCCGTACGTCCGACAGCAGCCGCGCGAATTCCTTTTTTACCACGCCATAGCATTCGCACACGTGCCGGTCGAGGCCGTGCCGGTCGATGACCGTGATGTGTCCGCGCCGATAGCTGATGTAGCCATAGCCTTGCAGCTTGCCGGCGGCCTCGGTGACGCCTTCGCGTCGCACGCCGAGCATGTTCGAGATCAGCTCCTGCGTCATCGTCAGTTCCTTGTTGCCAAGGCGGTCGAGCGTCAGCAGCAGCCAGCGGCACAGTTGCTGTTCCACGGTGTGGTGGCGGTTGCAGACTGCCGTTTGCGACATATGGGTGAGCAAGGCCTGGGTGTAGCGCAACAGCAGGCGCATTACCGGCCCCGCGCGGTTGAATTCTTCCATCAGGATACGGACCGGCAGGCGGTAGCCGAACCCGCCGGTCTGGACCACGGCCCGGCTCGGGGTGGTATTGCCGCCCATGAAGAGTGCAATGCCCAGTACGCCTTCGTTGCCGACACCGGCAATCTCCGACGAGCCACCGCTCTCCAGCTCGTAGTGGATCGAGATGATCGCCGTGGTCGGGAAATACACGTAATCCAGCTTGCCGCCAGATTCGCACAGCACCTCGCCCAGCAGCAACGGCACTGGCTGCAGATGGGGTGACAGGCGATCGAACTCCGCGTCCAGCAGGGCTGCAAGCAGGTGGTTCTGGTTCGGATCTGGATGAGGGTCTTGCTTGCTGGGCATGCGACGAATGTTCGAGGGTCAGGCTTCAATGGATCGGCAGAATACCATGCAAAGTGATAAGCACTGGAAATTCTATTTTCTAAAATCTAACATTGGGTTGCTGTGGTCGGTTACATACAACCCGAAACGGCAAAGGAAAAGCTGCAAAAAATTTTACCGCCAGCAACTATGAATGAGAATTATTCTCACAATTTTTATTTATCTTTGACCAATATCATGTTCCTTTTCAAATGCTTTGTCGCTTTTTGATAAGGGATAACACGTAGTTCCGTATCTCGGCATTTGGGAATTCACATTTCGCTGCGAAAATACTTTCTTCTCGGTGATAAGATTACCGTGTAGTAAGACACAATTCCTTACAGAGGATTTTCCATGAACCAGATGTCAAGGCGCCAGTTCCTTCGGGTTACTGGTGCAACCATCGCGGGTTCGAGCATCGCGGCACTGGGCTTCATGCCGGCTACGGCCATGGCCGAAGTCCGGCAATACAAGCTCGCGCGCACGACCGAAACCCGCAATACCTGCCCCTACTGCTCCGTCGGCTGTGGGCTGCTGATGTACGGCCTGGGCGATGGCGCCAAGAACGCGGCCGCCAGCATCATCCACATCGAAGGCGACGCCGACCACCCGGTCAACCGCGGCACGCTGTGCCCGAAGGGTGCCAGCCTGATCGACTTCATCCATTCGCCGAACCGCCTGAAGGAGCCGGAATACCGCGCACCGGGCGGCACCGAATGGCAGAAGATCTCGTGGAACGACGCGCTCGACCGTATCGCCCGGCTGATGAAGAACGACCGCGACGCGAACTTCATCGAGAAGAACGCCGATGGCCTGACCGTCAACCGCTGGCTGACCACCGGCTTCCTGGCCGCTTCGGCCGCCAGCAACGAAGTCGGCTACCTCACCCACAAGACTGTGCGCAGTCTCGGGATGCTCGCATTCGATAACCAGGCGCGTGTTTGACACGGTCCGACGGTGGCAGGTCTTGCCCCGACGTTTGGCCGTGGTGCGATGACGAATCACTGGGTCGACATTAAAAATGCCGACGTGATTCTGGTTATGGGTGGCAATGCCGCCGAAGCGCATCCCTGTGGTTTTAAATGGGTTACCGAAGCCAAGGCACATAACAAGGCCAAGCTGGTGGTGGTGGACCCCCGTTTCACCCGTACTGCGTCCGTGGCGGACTACTATGTAGCCACGCGTACCGGCACGGATATCGTCTTCCTCGGCGCGATCGCCAACTGGCTGATCACGAACGACAAGATCCAGCACGAATACGTCCGCAACTACACGGACATGTCCTTCATCGTCCGCGAAGACTTCGCGTTCGACGACGGCATCTATTCCGGCTACGACGCCACCGCCGGCAAGTACACGGACAAGTCGAGCTGGAACTACGAGATCGGCGAGGATGGCTATGCCAAGGTCGACCCGACCCTGCAGCATCCCCGTTGCGTGTACCAGCTGATGAAGAAGCACTACGCCCGCTACACGCCTGAAATGGTGGAGCGCGTGTGCGGCGTATCGTCGGAACAGTTCCACAAGGTCGCCGAGACGCTGGCCTCCACGGCCGTGCCCGGCCGCGCCGGCACGATCCTGTATGCACTGGGCTGGACGCACCACTCGACCGGCGCGCAGACCATCCGCATGGGCGCGATGGTGCAGCTGCTGCTGGGGAACATCGGTATCGCCGGCGGCGGCATGAACGCGCTGCGCGGCCACTCGAACATCCAGGGCCTGACCGACCTGGGCCTGATGTCGAACCTGCTGCCGGGCTACATGACGCTGCCGTTCGATGCCGAACAGGACTTCGGCAAGTACATCGACGCGCGGGCACCGAAGCCGCTGCGCCCGAACCAGCTCTCCTACTGGAGCAACTATAAAAAGTTCCACGTCAGCTTCATGAAGACGTGGTGGGGCGATGCCGCGACCGAGGAAAACAACTGGGCCTTTGATTACCTGCCGAAGCTGGACAAGCCGTACGACCTGCTGCAGACCATCGAACTGATGCACCAGGGTAAGATGACCGGCTACTTCTGCCAGGGCTTCAACGTGCTGGCGTCCGCGCCGAACAAACAAAAAGTCACGGAAGCGCTGTCCAAGCTGAAATACCTGGTTGTGATGGATCCGCTGGCGATCGAGACGGGCGAATTCTGGAAATCGCACGGCGAATTCCACGACGTCGACCCGGCCAAGATCCAGACCGAGGTGTTCCGTCTGCCGACGGCGATCTTCGCCGAAGAACGCGGTTCGCTGGTGAGCTCGTCGCGGGTGCTGCAGTGGCACTGGCAAGGCGCCGAACCACCGGGCCAGGCCAAGGGCGACATCGAGATCATGTCCGGGCTGTTCCTGCGCCTGCGCAAACTGTACCAGGCCGAGGGCGGCAAGTTCCCCGACCCGATCCTGAACCTGACCTGGCCGTATGCCCAGCCGGCACACCCGACGCCGGAAGAACTGGCGATGGAATTCAACGGCAAGGCCCTGAAGGAAATCATGGATCCCAAGGATCCGACCAGGGTGCTGCTGAAGAAAGGCGAGCAGCTGGCCAGCTTCGCCCAGCTCAAGGACGACGGTTCCACCTCGTCGGGCTGCTGGATCTTCGCCGGCAGCTGGACGGCCGCGGGCAACCAGATGGGCCGCCGCGACAACAGCGACCCGACCGGCATCGGCAACACGCTGGGCTGGGCCTGGGCCTGGCCGGCGAACCGCCGCGTGCTGTACAACCGTGCCTCGTGCGACACGCAGGGCAAGCCGTTCGACCCGACCCGCAAGCTGGTCGGCTGGAACGGCACCACCTGGAGCGGTGCCGACGTGCCGGACTTCAAGCTGGATGAAGACCCGGCCAACGGCATGAACCCGTTCATCATGAATGCCGAAGGCGTGGCGCGTTTCTTCGCCCGCGGCCAGATGAACGAAGGAC
>DASVVD010000545.1:0-2251 GCA_036386715.1 Pseudoduganella sp. | reverse complement strand
TCATGTCGGGCATGCGCACGTCGAGCAGCACGCAGTCGCCGGCGGGATCGAAGCGGCCTTCCTCCACGTAGGCCAGGAACTTGGCGCCGCAATCGTAGGTGGCGGCGGGAATGGCGCGCGACGAGGCCAGCCACGACAGCGAGTCGCGCACCACTTCTTCATCATCGACGATATGCAGCATAGGAGTGTCCCGTATGGAGAGTTAAGCTTCGGCCGCCGGCAAGGCCGATGCCGGCAGCGTGAAGGTGAATATGGTACCGCCTTGCGGGTTGTCGCGGTGCGTCAGCGTGCCGCCGTGGAATTCGATCGCCGTGCGGCAGATGTTGAGCCCCATGCCCATGCCTTGCGCCTTGGTCGAGAAAAACGGCGAGAACAGGCGTTCGGCCACGTCGGCCGGGATGCCGTGGCCATTGTCGATCACGTTGACCGCCACTTGGCCCGCCGCGCCGTCGTGCCGGGCCTCGATGCGCAGCACGCGCCGCTGCAACGGCACGGCGGCCATGGCCTCGATGCCGTTGCGCGCCAGGTTCAGCAGCACCTGTTCGATCATGATGTGGTCGGCCCGCACCAGGGGCAGGTCCTCCGGCAGGTCGGTCTGGATCGTGACCCGGTGCGGCCGTGCCTGCAGGTCGATCAGGGCATGGATGCCGTCGATCATGGTGGCCAGCGGCACATCCTGCCGCTCGGTTTTGCGGTTGCGCACGAATTCGTGCACGCTGCGGATGATCTGCCCGGCGCGGCGCGCCTGGGTGCCGGCCTGTTCAAGAGCCGGCTTGAGGGTGGCGGGATCGACTTCCGGCCGCGCCAGCAGGTTCAGCGCGCCGGTGGTGTAGCTGGAAATGGCCGCCAGCGGCTGGTTCAGTTCGTGCGCCAGCATCGAGGCGATCTCGCCCATCGTGGCGAGCCGGCTGGACGCCTGCAGCTTTTCCTGGTGCTCGCGGTTCAGTTCTTCGATGCGCTTGCGGTCGGTGATGTCGAGGATCGAACCCATCCACCCCGTGTGGCGGCCATCGTTGTCGACCAGCGGCGCTTCGAAGATCAGGACCGGAATGCGGGTGCCGTCCGGGCGCTGGAAGATCGTTTCGAACTGCGGCGTGACGGTGCCCTGCAGTACGTTCTGCAGCCGGTGCTCGTATTCGGCCATCACTTCGGTGGCCCAGTAGGGCATCGGCGGCGAGCGGCCCACCAGGTCCTGTTCGCTGTAGCCCACCATCTGGCAGAACGCCGGGTTCACGTAGGTGATGCGCCCGGCCAGGTCGCGCGCGCGCAGGCCCGTGACCAGCGAATTTTCCATGGCGGTACGAAACGCCATCTGCTGGCGCAGCGCCTCTTCGGCCTCCAGCCGCCGCGAGATGTGGCCCCACAGTGCCAGCAGGCTCCACAGCAGTGCCAGGGCCAGCACGATCACCGAGCCCACCAGCAGGTTCGGCAGCAGCTTCGGCTCGCTTTTGACGCTGTCCGTCATCAGCGTGACGCTCGCGCCGGGCAGGTCGAGCGCGCGCTTGTGGGTATACACCCCATGGCCCGGCCCGGCGGCGGCGCGGCGCGCCAGGATATGGTCGTCGCGGTCGATCAGGGTGACCTGGTTGTCCTGCGCAAACCACCACGGCACCATTTCTTCCAGGATCGCCGACAACTGGAAGGTGGCCACCAGCGTGCCCAGGTAGGTGGCGCCCCGGTACAGCGGCAAGTGGTAATCCATCATCGCCGCGCCCGGCGTGCCGGCCGGATGGACGGTCTCCGGGGCCGGCTCGCTGTAGACGCCGTTACGGCTGAGCCGGGCACGCTCGGCGGCATCCCGGGAAGCGGCCGACAGCGACGCGACCGGCGGCGGCGCTTCGTCGCTCGAGGCGGCCACGTCGCCCTCGGGGGTGATCCACATCACGCGCTTCAGTTCCAGGCCTGTCTTCAGCTCGTTGGCCATGCGCTCGTGCAGGCGCTTGACCGAAGCGCCGGCCAGGATCTCGTTGGCCACGCCTTTCAGGTCTTCCTCATGGCGTCCCAGCTGGAAGCGGATGGTCTGCTCCACCCACAGCGTGTCGGCGATCAGCTGCTCCTGGCGTTCGTTGCTTTCCATCTGGCGCGCCTGCCATGGCAACCAGATTAGAATTGCCAGGAACAATAAGACGAGCACAACAGGCAGCAGCCAGCGCGCGGAGGTCGGAAACGGCAGGCGCGCGGCCCAGGGTTTAAGGGAAGTCATTGTCCGAGAGTAACCAATCTGGTCCGGCCGGGTATTGTGGTTTTCCAC
>DASVVD010000544.1:0-4964 GCA_036386715.1 Pseudoduganella sp. | reverse complement strand
CCCGGGCGATCTTGTCGATCGCGTCGTCCGGGCGGATGCCCAGGCCCGGCGCGGCGATGTGGATGCCGATGCGCACCTTGCCATCGTCGAGGTGGACGATGGAAAACGCATCGTCGATCTCGGTGGTGGTCACGTCGTCGATCGAGAACGCTTCCACGTCGGCCACCGGCAGCCCGGCCGGCGCGGCGGGCACCGTCACGTCCGGGAAGCCGTGCCCGCGCGGGAACGACTCGAACAGGAACCGGGTCATGTGCAGGTCCTTGGCCGAGCCGATGCCGCCCACGCCCAGCATCAGGCGCGGCGCCGTGGTATGCAGCTCGTTGCAGGCCGCTTCCAGCGCCTTGTATTCGATGGTGTTCTTGTCCGGCTTGAACAGCAGCTGCTGCACGATGCCGGCCATCGGGGACGGCAGTTTGCCGGCCTTCAGTTCGTCCACGTAGCCCTGCTGCACGATCGCCAGCTGCTTCTTTTTCTCGATGCCGGCCAGCGCCGCCTTCAGCGCCGTCTCCGGCGCGGCCTTGTAGCGCCCGCGGCCTTTCTTGTGGAAATACACCGGCGCCGTGTGCAGCGCCAGGATCAGACCCGCCGCCTCGGGCGGGAGCGGCGCGTGGCCGAAGTACTCGGCACCCAGTTCCGCGAAACCGAATTCCTCCTGGCCAGCCACTTCCCACAGGAAATCGAGGTCGACATCGGCCGCCACCGCGCGCGCCGCCGCCATCAGCTCCTCGGGCGCCGGCTTGTCGTACTGCAGCAGCACATCCTTGGTTTTTACCTTGGTGCGCTTGCCGCTGGCCATCTCCACCTGGTAAGCCTCGCCGGCGGTGGACAGCACGGTTCCGACCTTGAAATCGCCGGATTCTTCAAAAAAGACATTCATGTTCATCTCGTGTTGGGGGTTTTCGGCACCAGCGCCGCGACCCGGGGCAGGAACACCTCGGTCACCAGCAGCGTGCCCTGGCGCCGCCGGTACAGGCAGCGCCGTGCATACAGCAATCGTTCAGCGGGGATCGCAATCCCCTGCGCCGCCAGGGCGGTGCGGGCGCGCCGCGCCAGCGGGTGGCTGCCGCGCAGCCGCGCATACTCGAGCGGCCCGCGCGCCACCATCGGGTCGCCGAACAGCGTGGTGCCCAGCGAGCGGTCGCCCAGCGCGGAAAACAGCGGCCAGTCCGCAGCGTCCGCGCTCATCGGTACCACCGTGTGGGCGAACACCACCGGCGTATTATCACACCGTAGCAGCACTTCGCGTTCCCAGACCCGGCCGCGCCGCTGCGCATGCTGGCCGAGCGCGGCAGCTTCGTCCGCCAGGCAGCGGGCCGGCCGCTGGTGCAGCACCTGCACGCGAAAGGCATCGGCATGGGCTTTCAGGCGCGCCGTCAGCGAACCGCCGGACGTGAGCCAGCTCGCCAGTGCCGCCGGCGCGTTCACGGCCAGCACGTGCCGGTACCAGTTGGCCCGGCGCAGCGAGCGTTCCCTCATCCGGCGGCAACTCCGCAGAACGCCAGCACTTCGTCCACGTACTGCGCGAATTCGCTGATGCCGTGGTCGGAACCGTCGATCACGTGCTGCCGCGCGCCCGGATAATGGGCCACCATGGCGCGCCAGTCCAGCACTTCGTCGCCGGTGGCGGCCAGCAGGTAATAACGCTGCGGCTGCGTGATGTGCGGCACGGCCAGCCCGCCCAGCTCGGCGATGTACTCGCGCTTGAACTCGAACGGCTCGCCGCTGTGGAACATGGTGGTCATGCCGACGTATTTTTCCAGGCTCGTCAACGGCGTCACGGCGGGGTTGAGCAGCGCGGCGCGGCAGCCCAGCTGCTCGGCCATCCAGGTGGCGTAATAGCCGCCCAGCGACGAGCCGACGATGGCCAGTTCCTCGCCCGGCACGCCGGCCACCAGCGCCATCGCCTGTTCCAGCGCCAGCTTCGGCGATGCGGGGAGCTGCGGCGCCACGTAGTCATCGGCGCGGCCCAGCTGCGCCATGCGCTCGCCCAGCAGCCGGCCCTTCATCGACAGCGGCGACGAGCGGAAGCCGTGCAGGTACAGGATCATCCGTTAGGCCTTTGCCGCCAGCGCATCGAGCAGCTTGCCGTGCACGCCGCCGAAACCGCCATTGCTCATGACCACGACATGATCTCCCGGGCGCGCCTGGCCGACGATGGCCTTCACCATCAGGTCGATGTCCTCGAAGGCGGAGGCGGTCGCGCCCATCGGCGCGAGCGTGCTGGCCAGGCTCCAGCCCAGCGATTTTTCGCTGCCGAAGCCGAACACGAAGTCGGCATCCTGCAGGCTGGCGGGCAGCGCATCCTTCATGGCGCCCAGCTTCATCGTGTTCGAGCGCGGTTCCAGCACCGCGAAGATGCGGGTGTCCGTGCCCAGTTTCTGGCGCAGGCCGCCCACGGTGGTGGCGATCGCGGTCGGATGATGGGCAAAGTCGTCGTAGACGGTGACGCCGCCCACCACGCCGCGCACTTCCATGCGCCGCTTCACGCTCTCGAACGCCTCCAGCGATTTCGCCGCCTGGGCGATCGGCACGCCCACGTTGCGCGCGGCGGCAATCGCGGCCAGCGCGTTATAGCGGTTGTGGCGGCCGGTCAGCTTCCAGTTGACCAGCGCTTCGAACTTGCCGTTGAACAGCACGTCGAAGCTGCCGTCCGGATGTTCCTTCAGCGTCCAGTTGGTGGCATCGCCGCCGCCGAACGATTCCTTCTCGCTCCAGCAGCCGCGGCGGATCACGCGCTGCAGCGACTCCTCGTCGCCGTTGACGATCACCCGGCCGATGCCCGGCACGGTACGCACCAGGTGGTGGAACTGGGTCTCGATCGCGCCGATATCGGGGAAGATGTCGGCATGGTCGTATTCCAGGTTGTTCAGGATCGCCGTCTTGGCGTGGTAATGCACGAACTTGCTGCGCTTGTCGAAGAAGGCCGTGTCGTATTCGTCGGCCTCGATCACGAAGAACGCCGAGTCCGCGCTTTTCCCCGACGTTGTACCGCTCAGGCGGGCCGAAATGCCGAAGTTCATCGGCACGCCGCCGATCAGGAAGCCCGGTGCATAGCCGGCGTCCTCGAGGATCCACGCCAGCATCGACGACGTGGTGGTCTTGCCATGCGTGCCGGCCACGGCCAGCACCCATTTGTCGCGCAGGATGTGCTCGCCGATCCACTGCGGGCCGGAGACGTACGGCAGGCTGCGGTTGAGGATTTCCTCGACCAGCGGGTTGCCCCGCGAAACCACGTTGCCGATCACGTAGAGATCGGGGTTCAACTTCACCTGTTCCGCATCGAACCCCTGGATCAGTTCGATTCCCTGGGCTTCCAGCTGGGTGCTCATCGGCGGGTAGACGTTGGCGTCGCAGCCGGTCACCTTGTGGCCGGCTTCCTTGGCGAGCACCGCGAGGCCGCCCATGAAGGTGCCGCAAATGCCGAGGATGTGAATGTGCATGGTTCCTGCTCCGTGATCGAGGACGCGATTTTACCCGACGCGCAGGCTTTGGCCGGTTCAGAGTATCATTCCGGCCATGATGCCGAACCATGAGCCCGACAACCAGCTGGCGCTGTTGCGCGCCGAGATCGCCTCTGCCGCGGCCAGGATGGTGGCGCAGGATGGCACCGATTACGCGACCGCCAAGCGCAAGGCGGCGCGCCGCATCCTGGGCGACGCGCAGGCCGCCTCGCTGCGCGACGCACTGCCCGATGATGCGCAGATCGAAGAGGAAGTGCGCCAGTATCACGCCGTATTCAACACCGGCACGCAACCGGCCCGGCTGCTCAGGCTGCGCACGATCGCGCTGGAAGTGATGGAACGGCTGGCCGAGTACCGGCCGTTCCTGACCGGCGCCGTGCTGAACGGCACGGCCGGCGAGCACGACGACATCCAGCTGCAGCTGTTTGCCGACAGTGCCAAGGAAGTACAGATCCACCTGCTGAACCACAACGTCGATATCGACATCTCGGAGACCGCGCATTTCAAGGGCCCGCGCTTCGACCCGGTGGAGACCGTGAGTTTCCTGTGGCACGGCGAAGGCGTGCATGCCGAGCTGTATGAAGAGCACGACCTGCGGGGCGCGAAGAAACAGAAGGCCGGCGAGCGCCCTGCCCGTGCCGATATCGCGCAATTGCGCGAACTGATCAACCAAGAACACCAGACATAGTAGATACAAGCGAATGAAGACATCCCACCTGCTGGCTTGCGGCGCGATCGCCCTGTTGTTCGGTGCAATCGGCGCCTGGGTCGGCGTCAACAAGAAAGAACCCGCGCCACCCGTTACCGCCACCGTGCCGCCCGGGCAGGCCGCCGCGGGCAGTGCCGTCGTCGGCGCGCTGCTGGCACGCTCGATGCCCGATGCGCAGGGCACGCCACAGGCCCTGTCGCAATGGAAAGGCAAGCCGCTGCTGGTCAATTTCTGGGCCACCTGGTGCGGGCCTTGCGTGAAGGAAATGCCAGAACTGTCGCAACTGCAGGCCGGCGGCAAATACAAGGACCTGCAGGTCATCGGCATCGGCATCGACTCGCCGTCGAACGTCGCCGCATTCACGAAGAAATTCAAGATCGATTACCCGATCTACGTGGATGGCGTGGCCGGCACCGAGCTGTCGCGCCAGTTCGGCAATGCCCAGGGCGGCCTGCCGTTCACGGTACTGATCGGCGCCGACGGCCAGGTGAAGAAGACCTATCTCGGCCTGCTGAAATTCGACCTGCTGCACCAGGACCTGGCAGCGCTGCAGCCCGCGCTGTAAGCACGCATGCCTGTACGCATTCCTCACGATTCATTCACTGCGGTAATGACTGAGTTAACTACTAGAAAAGTTCTTTTTTCTTGCCAAATGGTCGAGTCAGGCGGCAAAATGCGGAACTTTCGCTGGACTAAGGTCACGACATGGCAAAACACCTGCTGCTGATGAACGGCCCCAATCTGAACCTGTTGGGCACCCGCGAGCCCGGTATCTATGGGGCGACGACACTGGC
>DASVVD010000543.1:0-1980 GCA_036386715.1 Pseudoduganella sp. | reverse complement strand
CCGGCGGTGCGCGCATGGAGCCGCTTCGAGGGCCGGCGCGTGTTCCTGATGCCGCAGCCGGAAGAACCGCCGTGCGACGCGCTGGACCTGGGCCTGGGCCGGCTGGAGGCGCACTACATGGCGAACCTGGGTTTTTTCGAGGACGGACAACTGATCAGGAACGTGGCGCGCATCGCCCACCTGCCGGCCGTGATCGTGCAGGGGCGCTACGACGTGATCTGCCCGCCGGTGACCGCCTGGCGGCTGCACAGGGCGTGGCCGGGATCCAGCGTGAAGATGGTGCCGGATGCCGGCCATGGCGCGATGGAAACGGGCATCTGCCGCGAGCTGGTGGCGGCCACCGAGGCATTCCGCCGCTTTGGACGGTTCTAGGAGCACTACGGTAACGTTGTCGCCGCTGCCGTGCTATGGCCCTGCTACACTTGCGCCTTGGGCGGGCGCGTCGACTCGCGGAGTAAATACCATCAATTCAATGAACATCCAGCTGGGCGATATCGGCCACATCATTCAACTGGCAATTGCGCCGGTATTTCTGCTGAACGGCGTGTGCACCGCCCTGATGGTGCTGATCAACCGCCTGGCGCGCATCATCGACCGTTCGCGCGTGCTCGAAGACCGCCTCGACATCGCCTACAACGACCATTACATCACCGAGCTGGACGTGCTGTACCGCCGCTCGCACTACATCAACATGGCGATCACGCTGTCCACGCTGTGCGGCCTGTTCATCGGCCTCGTGATCGCGTTGCTGTTCGTCGGCGACACCACCGACGTTACCCTCGACAAGTACATTGCCGGCCTGTTCGCGGCATCGGTCGGCAGCCTGATTGCCAGCTTTGGTTTCCTGCTGCGCGAGATCTTCATTGCCTCGGCCGCCATGCGCGCCATGCGCCATGTGCGCCGGGCACCCAGGGCAGGCGAGTAGCCACGCGGCGACACGCGTTCACCGCGCGTTTTTCACGAATTTTTCACGAGTTTCTACATCATGCACGATTACCAACGCCCCCCGACCCTGCACCGCTATGGCCCGCGCAACGAACTGGACCAGGCGCTCAGCCTGGGCCATTTCGTGCTGCGCCCCGACGCGGGATTCCTGACGCTGTCGTTCTCGCAGGCATGGAGCAGCGACCTGTTCGACCACTTCGGCGCCGATGCCTGCCTCGTCATCCATAACACCGAGGAATTCGGCGAACGCATCCATCGCGCCGTGCAGCGCACGCTGCCGAACTGGGCCGGCATCGACGGTGCCGTCGAATATGGCAGCCGCGCCCGTCTCGGCTCGGCCTTCACGATGGCGGCCCAGGATGCTCCGGAGCAGGAATGGAAATTCGCCTGGCGGCCGATGCACGCGCAGGCCAGCATGAACCCGGTGGTGATCCGCATCGGCAGCCTGGAGAATTTCGCCGAAGTGCGCTCGCGCGACCAGTATCCGGCCTGACCTCAGCGCGGTGCCGGCAGGGCGGCCGCGCCGGTGCGGGCCGTGTCGGCGCCGGCCTGCGGCGTGCGCGGCGCAATGCCCTTGTCGAGCCGTGCCAGCACGGCGCCCATCATGCGTTCGATATCGCCGCGGATGATGTTGGTGCCGAGGATGCCCGGCACGTAGAAGTTGGGCATCATGCGGCCCGTGTACAGCACGCGGGTGCCGCCCGTTTCCGGTACCGGCACCAGTTCCCAGCGCGATTCGTAGTGCTTCATGTCGCCGGAAATGAGGGCGATGTCGATCGACGACATGGGCTGTTCCGTGGCACGCACGATCAGGTGGATCGACCGGGACATGAACAGGAAACGCGCATTGCCGAACTGTTCGATGATCACCTCGTTGCCGTTACGCGAGAGCACGCGGCACGATATCAGGTCCGGCACGAATTCTTCCATCCGGTCGTAGCCGGTCAGGATGCGCCACACGGTCGGCAGCGGTGCCTGCACGGTGCCGCTGGCGTCGATCTCGTACATGTGGAGCGCATCCTGCATGATGCGCTT
>DASVVD010000542.1:0-4083 GCA_036386715.1 Pseudoduganella sp. | reverse complement strand
GCCCTGCTGCTGGCTGCCCTGCTGCTCGCTGCCCTGTTGCCGGTTACCCATGTGCTGGTCATCGGCGCGGCTATCCTGGTCGCGCGTTGTCGCCGCATCGCCTCGTTCCACGGGGCTGGCGCCCAGGCCGGGACCGCCTACCGAGTCGTCGAGCCCGCTGCCCATCGATTTGCCGGCACCCGCCGGTGGCGGCTGGTTGTAGTCGGCGCCGTGCGGCACCGCTTCGTCACCCACGATTTTCTTCACGTCTTCCTGCGGCACCGTGTCCGGCAGGTGCGTATGGATCGGTGGCTGGTCGAGCCGCCCCTTGTCGTCGTTTTGCATGATGCCTCCCTGTTATACGAATAGCCATCTTAGCCGAACCGTTTTTTTCGCAGCACAGCATTGCCGCCTTACAAAACGTGTGGGCAGCGCGGCCCATTCGGCGTTACAGTCGGCTTATGAGTTTGATAAGCGCTTTGCCAGTCCCGCCAGCGATGGGTCACCCCGTGACCGACTGGCCTTACCTCGAAATGCTCACCCGCTTTGCGCTGGCGCTCGCGCTTGGCCTGCTGATCGGCCTCGAGCGGGAGCGCCGCAAGAAGGAAGCGGGCCTGCGCACCTTCGGCTTCATCGCGGTGCTGGGCGCAGTGGGCGCTTCGCTCGGCGACACCTACGCCTACATCGTGCTCTGCCTGACAGGCCTGCTGACGATCTTCCTGAACCTGCAGGACATGCGCACCCACGAAGGCACCGAACTGACCACGTCGGCCGCGATGCTCGTCACCTGCATTGCCGGCATCATGTGCGGCAAGGGCCACACGCTGACGCCGGCCGCGATCATGGTTTCCTCCACCGCGCTGCTGGCGTGGAAGGATATCCTGCAAGGTATTTCCATCGGCCTGACCGAACGCGAGCTGCGCTCGGCACTGCTGCTGGCGATCCTGGCAATCGTGATCTACCCTGCCCTGCCGACCGGGAGCATAGGCCCGCTGGGCCTGATACAGCCGCGCGCAGCCTGGGCCACCGTGATCCTCATTGCCGGCATCGGCTTCGTCAACTATGTGCTGTGGAAAGCGTTCGGTGCACGCGGCGTGACCATCGCCGGCTTCCTGGGCGGGCTGGTGAACAGCAGCGTTACCGTCAACGAGCTGGCCTCGCGCGTCAGCGTCAGCGCAGCAGGCGCCGTGGCGGCCGCTGCCTACCGCGGCATCCTGCTGGCCACGGTGGCGATGGTGATGCGCAATATGGTGATCCTCACGCTACTGGCGCCGGCTGTAGCGGTAGCCGGCATCGGCGCATTCGGCGCCATGCTGGCGGCCACGGCATTCTTCGTGTTCGTACGGCGCCACCCGGCCACGCCGGATACCCCGCCAGTGGATGAAACGCAGGAAAACCAGATCGCGCTGCCCTTCTCGCTGTGGAGCGCGCTGAAGTATGGGCTGATCTTCCTGCTACTGCACATCGTGGGCGTGCTGACGCAAAAATATTTCGGCAACGTGGGCTTTTATGTCGTGAGCGTGATGGGCGGCGCGGTTTCGAGCGCCAGCGCGGTGGCGGCCGCGGCAAGCCTGGCGGCCGAGGGCAAGCTGCCACTGGACGTGGCCGCCACGGGCGCCATCCTCGCCTCGCTGGCCAGCGTGGCGATCAATCTCCCGTTCGTGCTGCGGGTACCGAACCGGCGCTTCGTGCTGTCGATCGCGGTGGCAATGGGCGTGATTGCCGGTGTCGGGCTGGCCGGGCTGCTGCTGGGCGAACCCTTGGCCCGGTTCGTGACGGATCACATGCCTGGCCTGACGAGCCTCCAGCCGGATTCCCTGCTGCCGGCAAACCACACCGCCGGCCTGGCGCCCCGCTGATCCGATGACTTTTGTTGCGTCCGCATAAAAAAAACAGCATTGCCGTGTCCACTACGGCAGTGTTGCTCCTAGACTGGGAGCTTGTAGATAACTTTGGAGATTCCCCATGCTGAGAACGATGCTCTGCGCCGGCCTGGCGGCATGCGCACTGCCAGTCCATGCCGAGACCTGGACCTTTACCTACCAAGGATTTCATGACCAGAACGCCGATACCTTCGTGGCCGACCGCATGCTCACCGGCAGTTTCGCCGGGCAGGACAGCGATGGCGATGGCACGGTTTCACGCGCCGAAATCACCTCGCTCATATTGAACGGCTACGACTACGTGGGATGCCAGAGCCAGAGCAACGAATTCTGGCAGTGTGGCACGGAAGCCTTTTCCTACAAGCCGGGCTCGGCGCTCCAGTTTACCGCGGGCCAGGGCGGTGCCGATCCGGAAGGATGGGTTGGTGCAGGGCATTACTATGTTTCCGGGCAACAGGAATCCGGCTTCAGCTTCCGCCCCGGCCAGTTCGACATATGGGCTTATCAATGGACACCGCAGACCACCTTTGCGATCTCATCCGCTCCGGAACCGGCAACGTGGGCTTTGATGCTGGGCGGCTTGCCGCTGGCGGCCTGGGCAACGCGGCGTCGCAAGCCGAGGGCGGCGCGGGGTTTGCCGGGTGGCCCGGCCTGCATGTAGGCTGGTTCCAGAGGCGTAACATGCACAACGAACGTCGCATCCGGCCCAACGAACCGGTGGCAGAAGCTGTCGATGCCACCGTCGAGCTGATGCCCAATATCAGCCGCTACCAGGCCGCCCTCGTCATGGCACGAGACGGCGTGCCGAACCGCGTGATCCGGCGCGTACTGGATGAGCCGGAACAGCGTCGCACGACAGACAGGGTGGACAAGGCGGCTAAACCGGAAAATCCGGAAAAACAGCGGAAATAGCAGTCGGCGACGGCCACCGTGCCCTGCCGCGCTCTCCGGCAGCACGCTGCCAAGCCGCCTCTCGCCCCGTGCCATCCGCAGAGCCGGCCGTGCCGGCTCGTTGTAAATCAGCATGAAACCCTGCGTTTGCGGTTTTTTTGCTTTCCCGGTATTGCTTTGTGGAATTTATAGCTCTAGCATTGGCAGCATGGCCATCTCCGCAACCAGCGCGCTGAACTCAGGCGTCTATACCCCGACAACGACCACGGTCGCCCGCACCAGCAATCCCGCGCTGGCGACCAGGGCCGCCAGCCTGTCGGCGACGGCCGGCATCGTGGCCACGCTCGGCGGTTCGTCGTCCGCGCAGGTCTATTCGCCGGCGGGCATGCTGAACATCCTTGTCCAGGCCGGCACCGCCGCCGCCGGCAGCAGCAGCAGCAGCAGCAGCACATCGACCGGCAGCGGCGGTGCTTCCAGCCTGGCGAACAGCAGCGAATGGGCATCGATCCTGAAGGCGAATCCTTCGGCGGCCGCGTTCGTCATCGGCGCCTCGTACACCAGCGGAATCATCGATACGCTCGCCTGACCGGCGCCCACGACCGCGCGGCCTTCCACCCCGCCCGGCGGTCCAGCCCGGTGATGGGTTGCCGCCCGGTCAGGCGTGGCCAATGCCGGCGGCACTGTACCTGTGCTCGAACTCGGCCATGGGGATCGGCCGGCCCAGCAGGAAGCCCTGCAGCGAGGAGCAGCCGCCCTGGACCAGGAAACTGCGCTGCGCTTCGTATTCCACACCTTCGGCCACGATCTCGAGCTTGAACTGGCGCGCCAGCGCAATGATGGCCTCGACGATCGACCCGGAGCCCGCGTCGATGCCGATGTCGCGCACGAAGGAGCGGTCGATCTTCAGCGCGGACAGCGGGAAGCGCTTGAGGTAGGCCAGCGACGAATAACCGGTGCCGAAATCGTCGAGCGAAAAGCAGACGCCCTGGGAACGCAGCTCGTGCATGCGCTGGGTGATCTCGTGCATGTCTTCGGCGAACACGCTTTCGGTCAGTTCCAGGTAGAGCCGTTCGGCGGATGCACCCGTACCGCCCAGGATCCTGGCCACCGCGGCGGGAAAGCCGCGATCGCGCATCTGGTGCACGCTGACATTGACTGCCAGCTTCAGGCGCCCGAGCACCGGGTCGTCGTGCCAGCGTGCCAGCGCCTGGCAGCTCTCCTTCAGCACGTGCTCTCCCAGTGGCAGGATCAGGCCGGACTCCTCGGCAAAACCAATGAAATGGTCCGGACCGATCAGGTCGTGGTCGGTGCGCTGCCAGCGCACCAGTAC
>DASVVD010000541.1:0-5756 GCA_036386715.1 Pseudoduganella sp. | reverse complement strand
AACCGGCTGGCCGGCTTCTACACGATCCACGAGGAACGCCTGCACGCGCTCGACACCGAAGCCATCGGCGCACTGCACCGGGCCGGCTACCTGCAGGCGATCCACATGGTGCTGGCATCGCTGTCGCAGTTCCGTGCGCTGATCGACCGCAAGAACCGCCACGGGAACCATGCTGCCGGTCGCTGAACTGCGCGGCCTCACGCCGCGCGACCTGAACGACCGGATCCTGACATCCACCCAGCCGCTGCTGCTGCGCAGGCTGGTGGCGCACTGGCCCATGGTGCGCGCGGCATGCGAGTCACAGCAGGCCGCGTCGGCGTATCTGCAGCGTTTCTACAAGGGCGGGCCCGTGGTGGCGATGCTCGGCCTGCCGGACATCGGCGGCCGCTTCTTCTACAACGACGACCTCTCGGGCTTCAACTACCGCCCGGTGCACGCGCCGCTCGACGGCGTGCTGGCCGAGCTGGCAGCGCACCGCGATGACGAGCACCCGCCGGCGATCTATGTCGGCTCCACCACGATCGACAACTGCCTGCCGGGCTTTCGCGCCGAGAACGATGTCGACCTGGGCAACCGCGAAGCGCTGGCGTCGATCTGGATTGGCAACCGCACGCGCATCGCCGCCCACTACGACGCGCCCGACAATCTCGCCTGCGTGACGGCGGGCCGGCGCCGCTTCACACTGTTCCCGCCCGACCAGCTGGCGAACCTGTACGTGGGGCCGCTGGACTTCACGCCGGCCGGGCAGGCGATCAGCCTGGTCGATTTCCATCGGCCCGATTTCGACCGTTTTCCGCGCTTTCGCGAAGCACTCCGGCACGCGCAGGTGGCCGAGATGGAACCGGGCGATGCGCTGTTCATCCCCAGCATGTGGTGGCACCACGTCGAGGCACTGGATGCGTTCAATGTGCTGGTCAACTACTGGTGGCGCCAGTCGCCCGACTACATCGACACGCCCACCAATGCGCTGATGTACGCGATCATGACGGTCCGCGACCTGCCGCCCGAGCAGCGCAAGGCGTGGGAAGGGCAGTTCCGCCATTACGTGTTCGACCACGATGGCGAGACCTCCGCCCATATCCCGCCGGCCGCGCAGCGCATGCTGGCGCCGATGACCGAGGACATGACGCGCGCGCTGCGTGCCCACCTGCTCAAACGCATGAACCGATAAGAACGAGGAGACGAACATGGAACAACAACGCGCGAAAAAGCCGGTGCGCCGCGTGGTGATCGCCGGTGGCGGCACGGCCGGGTGGATGGTTGCCGCGGGCCTGTCGAAATCGCTGGGCAAGCTGCTCGACATCAGGCTGATCGAGTCCGACGAGATCGGCACGGTCGGTGTCGGCGAGGCCACCATTCCCACGCTGATGAATTTCCACCACCTGCTGGAACTGAACGAACAGGAATTCATGGCCGAGACGATGGCCACGTTCAAGCTGGGCATCAGTTTTGAAAACTGGCGCAACGTAAACGAGGACTACATCCACTCGTTCGGCACCACCGGCACCGACCACTGGACCGCCGGCTTCCAGCACTTCTGGCACAAGGGCCGCGAGCGCGGCGTGGCGGGCGACTATGGCGACTACTGCCTGGAACTGAAGGCCGGGCTGCAGAACCGCTTCGCGCACCTGCCGAACAACGGCATGAACTACGCCTACCACATGGATGCGGGCCGCTATGCGAAGTTCCTGCGCAAGTTCAGCGAGCGGCACGGCGTGCAGCGCGTGGAGGGCAAGATCGCCGAGGTGCGCAAGAACCTGGTCAGTGGCGACATCATCGCGCTGCGCCTCGACTCCGGCGTGGAACTCGAAGGCGACCTGTTCATCGACTGCACCGGCTTCCGCGCGCTGCTGATCGGGCAGACCATGGGCGTGGACTACGAGGACTGGTCGCACTGGCTGTTCAACGACAGCGCCGTGGCGCTGCAGACGAAATCCGTACGCGATGCCGTGCCGTACACCCGGGCGATCGCCCGCGATGCCGGCTGGCAGTGGCAGATCCCGCTGCAGCACCGCGTGGGCAACGGCATGGTGTATTCGAGCCGTTATACGGACGACGACACGGCGCTGCGCACGCTGCAGGCATCGGTCGACGGCGAACCGTTGACGACGCCGCGCGTGATCCGCTTCACGCCGGGCCAGCGCAAGCAGACCTGGAAGGGCAACTGCGTGGCCATCGGCCTGGCCAGCGGCTTCCTCGAGCCGATCGAATCGACCAGCATCCACCTGATCCAGCGCGGCATCATCCGGCTGATGCAGATGTTCCCGCAGGACGGCATCAGCCAGGCCGACATCGACGAATACAACCAGCAGGCCGACTACGAAATCCAGCACATCCGCGATTTCATCATCCTGCACTACAACGTGACGAACCGCCGCGACACGCCGTACTGGCGCGACGCCGCCACGATGAAGCTGCCGCCATCGCTGCAGCACCGCATCGACCTGTTCCGCGATACCGGCCGCGTGTTCCGCGTGCCGAACGAACTGTTCGCCGAGAATTCGTGGATCCAGGTGATGCTGGGCCAGGGCATCCACCCCGCCTCGCACCACCAGACCGCCGACCTGATGGGCGACAAGGAACTCGCCCACTTCCTCGGCAGCATCAGCAGCGCGATCGACCGCACCGTGGCCCAGTTGCCATCGCACCAGCAATACGTCGAACAATACTGCGCCGGCACCGGGTGGTAGGCAGGAAGTTTCCCAGAATCGGGCGGTCCGGCGCTCCGGTCAGACCCTGACTTTTGGCAATACTTAAACCAGGGGACTGGAAGGAGAGATGGCCTGCATGCCATCTCCGCTGCGCAGGCGGAGAGCGATGCTCTCCGAATACCCTGCTACGCCCCCGATTTTTGGCAACACTTTGCTGCCAAGCTACTGATCTGTCTTGATTCCGACATTGCCATTCGTGCCGCGCTTGTTGTCATAAGCCGCTGATCGAAGAGCGATGTAAAAACAACAAAATTGTTGCTTAAAAATGGGGACTGTCCCCGATTTTTGGAAATTAGTTGTGTTGTGAGAATGCGTGAGTTTCTGGCGGGAGGCGATGCGTTATAACCATGGCATTGCCTTTACGGAGTTCACCTTGCGATTTGCCCCTGTTATTGGCGCCGTGCTGGCGCTGTCGACCTGTCTTGCCTGTGCCCAGGAATACCGGATGAAGGAGGAGGATTCGCGCACCGGTACACTGCTCAAGCGCGATAACGCCACCCTCAGCCTGCCACCCGACAAGACCTACGCCGAGCTGTCCGACACCGACAAGGCCCGCCTGCGCAGCCAGTACGAGAACATGGGGCCGGACGACGAGCCGCCGTTCCCCGCGCGCGGCTACCGCACCCTGGTGCGCGCGATGTCGGCGGTGCAGGAGCGGCTGCAGGTCTCCGGCACGGTCGACATGGGCGTGATCGTCGGGGCCGACGGCCGCGCCAGCGAGATCAAGGTCTACGGCTCGTCCGACCCGCAGCTGACGACGGTGATTGCCAACGTGCTGGTGCTGGAAAAGTACAAGCCGGCCCTGTGCCGGGGCACGCCGTGCACCCAGGAGTTTCCGTTCCGGATGAATTTCACCTTGCGGCATTGAGCCGGCTGCGGCCAGTCGCGTTACACTCACCGCCATTGACCGTAACGCAACCAAGGAGAACGAGCATGGCAACCGCTGACGAAACAGGCCTCACCATCCGCCGCACATTTGATGCGCCGCGCGAGCTGGTGTTCGCGACGATGACCGATCCGGCCCACCTGCAGCACTGGTGGGGCCCGAAGGAATGCACGCTCAAGGTGGGGCGCGCCGAAGCGGGCCCCGGCGGCGTCTTCCACTACTGCATGCAGCCGCGCGGCGGCGGCATGCCGGGCATGGAAATGTGGGGCCGCCTCGACCTCCACGAGATCGAGGCGCCGCACCGCGCAACGTTCGTAAACGGTTTCGCGGACGCGGAGGGCAACCGCATCGCGCTGCTGCCGGGGTGGCCGCTGGAGGTGCAGAACACCCTCACGCTGGAAGAAGAGGACGGCAAGACGGCCTTCACGCTGCATTCCGTTCCGCTCAATGCCAGCGCCGCGGAATCGGCGATGTTCGTGGCGGCCCAGTCGTCGATGCAGGACGGCTTTGCCGGCATGTACGAAGTCTACGAGCAGTACCTGGCCACGCAGGCTGCCGGCACCGGCACGCCCTGACCCTCAGTCGCCGCGGCGCGCCGCATTTTCGCGCTCGATGCGCTCGCGGTGGCCGTCTTCGATGCCGGTTCCTTCCGGCATTGCCTTGTGCAGCGACCCGGCAGTGGCCGGCGCCGGCGGGGCGGTCTCGAACTGGTAGTGGTGCGCGGCATTCGCCGCCACGCGCTCGGCCAGGTCGGGCGTCAACCGCGATCCCGCGTACGCGGCCTTGGCTTTCCAGCCGACCGCCAGCTCCTCCTGCGGGTGCACGGATACCCACACGATCGCCTCCACCACCTTGCCCGGTTCGTCCATCAGCGGCATGCGCGGCGTGCCGCCGCTGTAGTTGGCGGCATGCGTGAAGAACGGCGTATCGGTCGCCCACGGCAGCACGGTGGCTACCGAGATGTTGCCGGCACCGGTCAGCCGCAGTTCCTCGTTCAGTGCGCGGCCCAGCGCCAGGGTGGCGGCCTTGGTCGCGGAGTACGATGCGTGGAAGGCCTGCGGCACCACGCTCTCGACGGAGCCGATATTGACCAGCGTGCCGGCCCCCTGCTTGCGAAATTGCCGTATTGCCACATGGCTGCCGTACAGGACGCCTTTCAGGTTGACGTCCACCACGCGGGCGTGGTCCTCGACGGGAATCGTGTCGTACACGCCGATGGCGCCCACGGCCGCGTTGTTGATCCACACGTCGACCCGGCCGTAGCGCGCCACGGCGGCGTCGAGCAGGCGCTGCACGTCTTCCTGGCGGCTGACGTCCGTCGTCACCACGAGGACATTGCCGCCTTTGGCCGTCGCTTCGGCCGCCACGGCCTCGAGTGCCCCAGTGCGGCGCGCGGCCAGCACCACGTTGGCGCGCATCGCCGCGAGCTCCAGCGCGACACCCTTGCCGAAGCCGCTGGAGGCGCCGGTGATCACATAAGTCTTGCCCGCCACGGCAGGGCGTTCACCGGCGGACAGCACGTTGGCGCAGCCGGCCAGCTGGGCCGCCAGCATCAGCACGATCAGGAACCGCATGTTTTTTCCTCCCATTCCAGGTCGCCTCAATGATAGGGAGAGTCGGCGCCATGCCATCGCACGATACCGGCCGGAACGAGGCAGGCGGCAAGGCCGCGGCGAAAGGGGGAGGGGCGGGTCAGTGGCCGGTCAGCGCTCATCGGCACTTATTATCAGCGCTCCATCAGCGCTCCATCAGCGGTTCGTCAGCGTCACGCCCGCTGCGACCAGCACGCCGCCGGCCACCATCGACCCCAGCACCTGCTCGCCCAGCAGCAGCGCCGCGAGCGTGATGCCGAACACCGGCACCAGGTTATTGAAGACCGCGGTGCGCGATGCGCCGATCGCCTTCACGCCTTCGTAGTACCACACGAATCCCAATACCGTGCCGAACGCGCCCAGGTAGCCCAGGCTGGCCCATACCTGCCAGCCGATGGCGCTCCACTGCAGCGCCACCAGGTCGGGCCCGGCGCCGACCAGCAGCAACAGCAGGCCCCACAGCGCCGCATAGGTCGTGGCGGCCACCGGGGTCAGGCCCTGCAGGGCAGCGCGGCCCACCAGCGTATAGGCGGCCCAGCTGCTGATCGCGCACAGCATCAGCAGTTC
>DASVVD010000540.1:0-3154 GCA_036386715.1 Pseudoduganella sp. | reverse complement strand
CGAGCCGATCCGGTACACGGCTTCGCCCTGCGCGCCGGACGGGTTCTTGCTGGTGTAGTCCTGCGCCGGCGCCCCGGTCTCCAGCCGCGAATAGTGGAAAGTGTGGCCGCGCAGCGTTCCCTGCGGAGTCGGCATCGCCTGCGGACCGAGGCCGGCCAGCCGCTTCTGCACCACCACGCGGCCCGGCAGCAGCCCGGCCATCGGCCATGGGTTGGCTGCATCCGTGGCCCCATCGTCGAGCGACTCGGCAAGCGCCATCATGCCGCCGCATTCGGCCAGGATCGGCACGCCGGCGGCATGCGCGGCCCGGATCGACGCACGCCAGGTGGCGGCAGCGGCCAGGCGTGGCGCATGCAGCTCCGGATAGCCGCCCGGCAGGTAGACCGCATCGGCGCCCGGCGGTACCGGTTCATCCGCCAGCGGCGAAAAGTAGACGAGGCCGGCGCCGAGCCGGCGCATCACTTCCAGGTTGGCGGCATAGACGAACACGAACGCGGCATCGCAAGCGATCGCCACGGTCTTGCCGGCCAGCGTGGCCGCGACGGGCGCCTCCGGCGCGGGCGCATCGAACGTCACCTGCGGCAAGGCATCCCATGCGGCGGCGTCGAATACCAGCTGGTCGGCCAGCTCGTCGAGGATCTCGTCCACTTCATCCACCTCGTCCGGCAGCACCAGGCCCAGGTGCCGTTCGGGCAGCGAGCGGCCCTGCTTCGGCAGCGTGGCGAACAGCGGAATGTCGCGCAAGGATGCCTTGACCATCGCGGCATGGCCCGTGCTGCCGACGCGGTTGGCGATCACGCCGGCCATCGTGACCGGCCCGTAGTCGCGCAAGCCATGCACCAGCGCGCCGGCGGTCTGCGCCATCGCGCCGGCATCGATCACGGCCAGCACGGGCACGCCGAAAGTGCGCGCCAGGTCGGCCGCGGACGGCGTGCCGTCGTACAGGCCCATCACGCCTTCGATCAGGATATCGTCCGCCTCCAGCGCCGCCTGGGCCAGCAGCCGCTGGCAGCGCTCGTGGCCCACCATCCACAAATCCAGCGATTCGACCGGGGCGCCGCTGGCGCGGCCGAGTACCATCGGATCGATGAAATCGGGCCCGCACTTGAATACCCGCACGCGGCGGCCTGCGCGCACCAGCTTGCGTGCCAGGGCCGCGGTCACCGTGGTCTTGCCCTGGCCGGAGGCGACGGCGGCGATCAGTACCGCGCGGGCGCCCATCACCACTCGGTTCCGGCCTGCGCCCCGATACCGGCCTTGAACGCATGCTTGACCACGTTCATTTCGGTCACGGTATCGGCGATCTCGATCAGTTCGGGCGGCGCGCCGCGGCCGGTGATCACCACGTGCTGCATCGGCGGGCGGTCCAGCAGGTCGGCGATCACCATGTCCACGTCCAGGTAACGGTATTTCAGGGCGATGTTCAGTTCATCGAGCACCACCATGCCGATCGCCGGATCGGCAAGGAAGCGCCTGGCCTGTTGCCAGGCTTCGGCGGCCTTGGCAACGTCCCGTTCGCGGTCCTGGGTCTCCCACGTGTAGCCTTCGCCCATCGCGTGGAAGGCGACTTCGTCGGGGAAACGGCGCAGGAACTGCTCTTCGCCGGTCGCCATCGCACCCTTGATGAACTGCACGATGCCGACCTTCATGCCGTGGCCCAGCGCGCGGATCGCCATGCCGAAGCCGCTCGAGCTCTTGCCCTTGCCGTTGCCGGTATTGACGATGATGATGCCGATCTGCTTGTCGGCGGCGGCGATTTTCGCGTCGATGATCGCCTTCTTGCGTTCCATCCGCGCGCGGTGGCGCTCGTTCAGTGCTGCGGTGTCGTCGGGTGTGGTCATGCGGTTGCCTCCGTGGGGATGAAGATCGTGCGCGCGCCGTGGCGCACCGTTTCGATCGGATGGTGCAGATAGTCGGAAAGAATGTCGGCCTGCATCACGTCGTCGCGCGCGCCGGCCAGCCAGCGGCCGTCACCCATCAGCAACAGCGCATGGGTGGAAATGCTGTGTGCCAGGTTCAGGTCGTGGCCGATCATCACGATGGTCTTGCGCTGTTCGCGGCACAGTTTCGCCAGCAGGCCCATCACGCTGACCTGGTGCGCCAGGTCGAGCGCGTTGGCCGGTTCGTCGAGCAGCAGCAGCGGGGTGTCCTGGGCCAGCAGCGCGGCAATCGCCACGCGCTGGCGCTCGCCGCCGGAGAGCGTGCGCACGTCGCGCGAAGCGAGGTCGTCGACTTCCATCGCGGCCAGCATGCGCAGGGCAATGGCATGGTCGTCGCTGCCTTCCCAATACCGCTTGTCGTGGTACGGGTGGCGGGCGGACAGCACGGTTTCCAGCACCGAATAGGCAAAGGCATCGCTGCGCGACTGCGCCAGGAAGGCGCGTTCGCGCGCCAGCGCTTCGAGCGGCCAGTCGCCGAGCGCGCGGCCCTGCAGCAGCACACGGCCGCCGTCCGGCTCGCGCAGGCCGGCCAGCGTGCGTAGCAGCGTGCTCTTGCCGGCGCCGTTGCGGCCGATCACGCTCCAGCATTCGCCGTCGGCGACCTGCCAGTCGAGATTTTCGGCCAGCACGCGGCTGCCGGCCGTCAGGCGTAGGTGTTCAGTGGAGAGCATCATTTGCGCAGCCGGTGCAGCTGGTACAGGAAGACGGGGGTGCCGATCAGTGCCGTCACCACGCCCACCGGCAACTGCTGTGGTGCGATCACGGTGCGCGCCAGCGTATCGGCCAGCACGAGATAGGCGCCGCCGGCCAGCGTGGCGGCCGGGATCAGCAGGCGGTGATCCGGGCCGAATGCGAAGCGGCACGCATGCGGCACGATCAGGCCGACGAAGCCGATGCTGCCGGCGGTGGTGACGGCGCTGGCCGTGAGCAGGCCGGAACAGAAGAACAGTCCCTTGCGCAGCGCGCCGACGCGGATGCCCAGCGTGCTGGCCGCTTCGGCATGCAGGGCCAGCACGTTCATCGAGCGGGCGGTGCGCAAGGCGAATGCTAGCCCGCCGGCCAGCACGATCCATGGCAGCCAGCGCAGCGGCGCGCCGGACAGGTCGCCGATCATCCAGAACACCATCGTGCGCAGCCGGCCTTCCGGGGCGATCGACAGCATCAGCGAAATCAGCGCCGAACACGCGGCAGACAGGATGGTGCCGGTCAGCAGC
>DASVVD010000539.1:0-5315 GCA_036386715.1 Pseudoduganella sp. | reverse complement strand
TCCAGGTCCACCTGGGCGTGGCAGGAGCGCAGTATCTGCGCGCCCTGGTTGATGGCGCGCAGGCGCCGCTCCAGTGCCGGTATCGCGGCGGCATCGACCAGGTCGACCTTGTTGACAATGATCCGGTCGGCCGCGACGATCTGGTCCACCGCCTGGTTGTCCATGCCGGCCAGCGCGGGATCGTCCAGGTGGCCCTCGATGTGCAGCGCATCGACCAGCGTCACGACGCCGTCGAGCCGCAGCTGGCGCGCCACGTCGTGGTCCATGAAGAAGGTGGCGGCCACCGGCGTGGGATCGGCCAGGCCGCTGGTTTCCACCAGGATGTGATCGAATTTTTCCGGCCGCGCCAGCAGTGTCTGCAGGATGCGCACGAGATCCGTGCGCACGTCCACCACGCAGCAGATGCAGCCGTTCGTCATCTGGAAGATTTCTTCATCCGATGCCAGGACCAGGTCCGAGTCGACGTCCACTTCGCCGAATTCGTTCTCGATGACGGCGACGCGCATGCCATGCTGCGCCGTCAGGATATGGTTCAGGAGCGTGGTCTTGCCCGCGCCCAGGAAGCCCGTCAGTATCGTCACCGGGATCGTGCTCGCGGGCCCGGTGCCATGCATCGAATGGTTCTGGTTCATGTCGTCTCCGTATCGTTATGTGGTGATGGTCATGCTGCCGATGTGATGCTCATGCGTCTGCTGATCTCGTGCTCATGCGTTTGCTGATCCCATGCTCATGGGGCGATACCCTGCCAGCGCCGCACCAGGCCTTCGTGCGGCACGCCGAACAGGTCCAGCGTGCGGCCCACGGTATGGGCCACGATGTCGTCGATCGACCGCGGATGCTGGTAGAAGGCCGGGACCGGCGGGCAGACGATGCCGCCCAGCTCCGTCACCGCCGTCATGTTGCGCAGGTGCGCCAGGTTCAGCGGTGTTTCCCGCGCCAGCAGCACCAGGCGGCGGCGCTCCTTCAGCATCACGTCGGCGGCGCGGGTCACCAGGTTGTCGGCCAGGCCATGGGCCACGGCCGCCAGCGTGCGCATCGAACACGGTGCGATCACCATGCCTTCGCACGGGAACGATCCGCTGGCGATGCTGGCGCCGATATCCTTCACGCTATGGACGACATCGGCCAGTTCTTCCACCTGGTGCCGGGAGAGGTCCATCTCGTGCATGGTGGTCAGCGCGCCGGAGGCGGACAGCACGAGGTGGCTTTCCCAGCCGTCGAGCCCGGCCAGCACCTGCAGCATGCGGATGCCGTAGACGGCGCCGCTGGCGCCGGTGATGGCGATGACAAGGCGTTTCGTCATGGCGCCCTCCCTTACGCGGAGAAATCGAACGGCGTGCTGCGCTGCCGCTTGCCGGAAAGCGCGAACAGCGCGTTGGCGATGGCAGGCGCCACTCCGGGATTGGACAGCTCGCCCACTCCGCTCGGCTTGCCGGTATCGCCATCGACGATGGTGATGTCGATTTCCGGCATCTCGGACATGCGCATCACCGGGTAGTCGCCGAAATTGGTTTGCCGCACGCGGCCTTTCTCGATGTCGAGCCGGTCGTGCAGCGCATGCCCGAGGCCCCACATGATGCCGCCGTACAGCTGCTCCCGCACGCTGCCCGGGTGCACCGCCAGGCCGCAGTCCGCGACGCAGGTGATGCGCCGCACCCTGACCGTGTCCCCGGCCTTTTCCACCTCGGCCACGATGGCGATATAGCTGTTGTAGGCCTGGTTGGTGGCCAGGCCCAGCGCCCGCCCGGGTTGCAGCGGCTTGCCCCAGCCGGCCCTGGTGGCGGCCGCTTCCAGCACCGCCACGTGGCGCGGACGGCCTTGCATCGCCGCCCGCCGGAACGCCAGGGGATCCGTCCTGGCGGCATGCGCCAGCTCGTCCATGAAGCTCTCGATGGCGAACACGTTCGGAATGAAGCTGACCGCGCGGTACCAGCCGGTCGGCACGCCCGTCTCGTGGCGCAGCCAGCCCACGTCAAGGTGTTCCGGCTGGTAGGCGAAGTCCCAGGCGCAGAGGGCTTCCGTGGTGCTGTAGTCCATGCCGTCCTTGCGGTCGTGGTAGCCCGGCTCCCACTCTTCCGGCGAGGCCGGGGCGACGGCGCGCAGCTGCAGGGCCGCCAGCTTGCCGTCGGCATCGAGCGCACCGGCGACCCTGGTGTAGCTGGCCGCGTGGTAGAACAGCGCGCCGATTTCATCCTCGCGGCTGTACATCAGCTTGACCGGCCTGCCCGCCACCTTGGCCAGCCACGTGGCTTCCAGCAGCCAATGGCGGGATTCGCGCGCGCCGAAGCTGCCGCCGCTGACCAGCTCGTTCAACACCACCTTGTCCGCGCCGATGCC
The DNA here is from genome assembly GCA_036386715.1 of Pseudoduganella sp. Taxonomy (GTDB): domain Bacteria; phylum Pseudomonadota; class Gammaproteobacteria; order Burkholderiales; family Burkholderiaceae_D; genus Rugamonas. The sequence goes on along the minus strand of DASVVD010000539.1, from coordinate 2,978 downwards.
GGCCACCTCCTGTGCCGCCACAAGGGCGTTGCTGGGGACCTGCAGGCCGCCCCAATAGGTGATGGTGCCGTCCCTGATCTCGACCAGCAGGCACTGGGGCTCGAGCGGATTGGCCACCTTGTACGGCATCGTGTACTCGGCGCTGAGGCTGGTGGCGGCACCCTGCAGCGCGCGGGGCGCGTCACCCTTGCCGATGGTACGCACCAGCTGAGTATCGCCGCGCGCCAGGTGGGCGCGCTGCCGTGCCGGCATGTCGGCGCTGTCGAAACGTGCGAAAGCGCTGTCGTGCCACTGCACTTTCAGCACGTCGCGCCCGCGCTTGGCGGCCCAGTAGGTATCGGCCAGCACGGCCACGCCCTCCTGGTTCCCGCCGAGCAGCGTCGCCGGCGCGGCGGGCACCTTGACGACCTGGCGCACGCCCGGTACCGCCAGCGCCTTCCTCGCATCGATGCGCCTGACGCGCGCGCCGATGACGGGTGCGCGCTGGATCACAGCCACCAGCATGCCGGGAATCTTGACGTCGATGCTGTAGACCTGTTTCCCGGTGACCTTGGCGGAGCTGTCGACCTTGCGCGTGAGCTTGCCGATCAGGCGGAAGTCCGCCGGCGATTTCAGCGCCGGGTTCGCGGGCGGCTGCAGGCGGGCCGCGTCGCCGGCCAGCGCGCCGTAGCCGAACTGGCGTCGCGTCGGCACGTGCGTGACCGTTGCCGCGCGGGCGCGGCACTCGCTCGCCGGCACCTGCCAGCGCGCGGCGGCAGCCTGCACCAGCATCTCGCGGGCGCTGGCGCCGGCCTTGCGCAAGGTGTCGTATTCGAGCATCACGCTGGTGCTGCCGCCGGTGGAAAACACATGCCACTGCGGGTGCATGTAGTCCTTGAAGAACGGATCCTCGGGCGTGATGATTTCGACCTGCTCCAGCTCCGCTTCTAGCTCCTCGGCCAGCACCAGCGCGAGCGCTGTGCGGGTGCCCGTGCCGGAATCGTGCTTGTGCACCACCAGCCGGATGGCGCCGTCGGGGAACACGCGCACGAAGGCGTTCGGGCGCAGCGGGCCGGCGGCCGGCGCGGCCTGCGTGCCGGGTACGACAAATCCCACCGCCAGCCCCGCGCCCAGCACGGCGGCGGACTTGAGGAACGTGCGGCGGGACGGTTGCGCGCGGCTCATTTGGCCACCTGCGGCGCCCGGACCATCGTGGCCGCGGCATGGATGGCGCGGCGGATGCGCTCATAGGTGCCGCAGCGGCAGATATTGCCGGCCATGGCGTTAGTGATGTCCTCGTCGCTCGGGTCGGGATTGCGCGCCAGGAGCGCCGCCGCGGACATCAGCTGGCCCGACTGGCAGTAACCGCATTGCGGCACGTCTTCCTGCAGCCATGCCTGCTGCAGCGGGTGTTCGCCGCGTGCCGACAGGCCTTCGATGGTGGTCACCTTGCGGCCCGCGACCGCCGCGACCGGCACGCTGCACGAGCGCACCGCTTCGCCATCGACATGCACGGTGCAGGCACCGCACAGCGCGGCGCCGCAGCCGAATTTGGTCCCGGTCAGCTCAAGGTCATCGCGCAGTACCCACAGCAGCGGCGTGTCCGTTGCGGCAGTCACCGTACGCTGTTCGTTGTTGACGTTCAGTTGCATGCTGTCTCCCTCCTTCTTGTTGTTGAAATGAGTATGGGAAGAGCCGAACTATTTGTACAATATATTCTTGAGCCTTGATTGATATCGGGAGAATATGGATCTGCGCCTGCTCCGCTACTTCACCGTGCTGGCCGAGGAACTGCATTTCGGCCGCGCCGCCGCACGCCTGCACATGTCGCAACCACCGCTGAGCCAGCAGATCAAGCTGCTGGAACAGGAACTCGGCACGCCGCTCTTCACGCGCACGCAGCGGCGCGTGGAGCTGACTGCCGCCGGGCTGGCGCTCAAGGGCCAGACGGCCCTGGTCTTCGCACAGATGGCGCGCGCGGTCGATGTGACGCGCCAGGCCGGCCGCGGCCATTGCGGCACCCTTGAAATCGGCATGATCAGTTCACTGATGGTGGGTTTGCTGCCCCAGGCGCTGCGGGTATTCCAGTGCCGCTACCCGGACGTGAAATGGACGCTGCACGAGCTGCAGCCGGCGGCGCAGCAGGCGGCGCTGCTCGAGCGCCGCCTCGACCTGTGTTTCTACCGCATGGGGCCGAGCGATCCCGCGTTGATCAGTGAACCCCTGTCGAGCGAGGCGATCGCCGTGGTCCTGCCGGAGCAGCACCGGCTGGCCAGGCAGCCGCGCGTGGCGCTCAAGGCACTGGCCGAGGAGCGCTTCATTTCCTTCAAGCTGGATCAGTCGCGCTTCGCGACCTACCTGTACCAGAGCTGCATCGAGGCCGGTTTCACGCCCAACGTCTACCAGCAGGTGGTCGAGGTACAGACTTTGCTGAGCCTGGTGCGCGCCGGCCTGGGCATCGGACTGCTGCCCGCGTCCACGGGGCAGTTCGGCCATGCCGGCGTGGTGTACCGCACCCTGGCGCAGCCGGCGCCGTCGACCACGCTGTATGCCACCTATCGCAAGGACGACGCCTCGCCGGTGCTGCGGGTGTTCCTCGACATCATGCGCGAATTGATGGATGCGCCGGGAAAATCGATTGCGCCCTAGCGCAGCGGAGTAAAGCGTGGATGGGTGACGCGAATTTCCGGCCGTGCTCAGGCGCGCGAGGTTGCGGCTTTCTTCGACGGCAGCAGCGGATCGAGTAGTTGCCCGCCCAGCGTCTGCGCCAGGGGCGTATCAATGCCCACGGCCGCCGGCCAGTGCCGCGGCAGGTAATGGCTGCCGAACAGCCGGTCCAGGAACGGCAGCGTGGACGCGTAGTTGCGGTTGATATGGTCGTCGCGGCTGTGATGCCAGTGGTGGAACGCCGGCGTGGTGACCAGCCATTCCAGCGGGCCGAGCCGCCAGCGCACATTGGCGTGGATGAAAAATCCCCACAGCGTGCCGGCCACCAGTAG
>DASVVD010000538.1:0-5187 GCA_036386715.1 Pseudoduganella sp. | reverse complement strand
ACCAGGCCGCCCTCGGCCGTGGTGGCCAGCATGCGCCGGAACCGGCCGCTGGCACGGTCAAGCAGGAACAGGCCTTCACGGTTATTGGTCCAGATTTGGCCGTACTGGTCGGCAAGCACGCTCCACGCCTCGTGTTTCGGGCCGCCGTCGAAAGCATCGTAGCGCCGCCAGGCCCTGCCGTCGAAACGCAGCAAACCGGAACTCATGGCAGCCCATACGCTGCCATCCGGGTCGAATGCCACGCCATACAGGCTGGCAGCGTGCTCCGGCGGCGAGCGGTCCCGGACCCGGCCGGCGTGCAGCACGTACAGGCCGCCGACTTCGTCGGCAATCCACAGCTCGCCGTTCGGCCGCGCGCGCAATTCGAGGATCTGCTTCATTTCCTCGGCGCCGGGCGGCATGGTGTACGCGCTGAACGACACGCCATCGAACCGAAACAGCCCGGTAGCGGTGGCCAGCCACAGCATGCCGTCGCTGGTCTGCGCCATCTGGTGCACCTCGGCCGGCGCGCCGTCGCGCGCTGTCCATGTCGTATGCGTGTAATCGCGCAGCTGGTTCGGCGCGGTGGCGCCCGCGGGTGCGGCGGCAAACAGCGCCGCCGCAGTCAGGAATATCGGCAGCACGCAGCGCCAGGCAAGGGAATGGAAGCTCATCACTTTCATCTTGCCACTTGACCAACAGACGTGGCAAGTTATTCGGCGCCTCAGAGCCGCCAACACAGCCCATGGCTAGGTCATTTCGCCCCGCCGGCAGCCTCCTCGATCAGCCTGGCCACTTCCACCGGGTGCGAGGTCATGACCACGTGCGACGCGTCATCGATCACCACGGTCTTTTTCGACTTGGCGCGCTCGGCCATGAATGCCAGGGCGGCAGCGGGGATATTCTTGTCCGCCTTGCCGTAGATGAACCAGGAAGGCAGGTTTTTCCATGCGGGTTCGGGCGCTGCCTCATTGAGCGCCGCGTCCGTAACCGGACGCTGGCCAGCCGCCATTTGAAGGGCCTTCGGTGCCGGGACGTCGGCGGCGAACTGCTGGTGGAATTTCGCTTGCTGGATATACAGGTCCTTGCCGCCGTCGGCGAGCGCGACAGGCGGGGCGAGCGTTGGTCCGAGGGTGCTCCCCGGATATTTGCCCGACAGGCCAACCGCGCTTTCACCGGCTTCGGGTGCAAACGCCGCCACATATACCAGGCCTTTGACATTCGCGCTGCCCCGGGCGGCGGCACTGATTACCGACCCGCCATAAGAATGGCCCACCAGGATCACGGCACCAGGCACGCTCTTGACGATGCTCGCGATATAGGCGGCATCGCTCTTGACGCTGCGCAGCGGATTGGCCGCGCCGATCACGGTGTAGCCATCTTCCAGAAGCTTTGCCGTTACACCGTCCCAGCTGGATGAATCGGCAAAGGCGCCATGGACAAGGACGATGGTCGGCTTCTCCAGCGCTGCGGCAAGCACGCCTTCCGAGGCCAGCGCTGTACTGATAAGCAGGGTGGCGCCGACGGCAGCAGTCAGCACACGGCGGGGCAGCAGGTTCTTCATGATTCCTCCGGGTGGGTTGGGAATGGCCGGCGCCGGCATCGCTTCGATGGCGCCTAACCTGGCAATACTGCGCCGGATGCCGCGGCCTGGTACGCATTGCGGCACCTGCCGGTCTTTTGGCAGAGCCCGCCATCACCAATCGGTGGCATCGTTCACTACTTTCGGCCGCCTTTGTGTTGTATCGACGCGATTTGGCCGTCGCAAGTTCAACCTTCTCCGAGCGTTGCAGGACAATGCCCCGGCAAGCCGGCTCGCCCCCCGGCCGACACTGCGCACGCCGGTACCTGCCAGGCGGTGCCAGCTGCCGGGCGATGCGCACCATGGCCTGTGCAGCCGGCCTTTTGCAGGGTATCGTGCAATCCGGCCCCGTAATCCGGCGTTTCGTCGCAATTGCCGCCACTGCCGCCAGTGGCAGGCCTAGAATCGCCTCACCATACAATCACGATAAAAGGTCCCTGCCATGCCACGCCCGCTGCCGCGCCGCACCCTGCCCTGCTACCTGGTTTCCGCACTGCTCTGCGCCACCTTCGCCGTCGCCCCGGCCCATGGCGCCGAACAGGCACGCCAGCTGGGTGCCTTCCGCGCCATCGACGTGCACGGACCGATCAATATCGAGGTGCGTGCCGGCCAGGCCCAGTCGGTCAGGGTGATCGGCCGCCCCGAGTTCATCGGCAAGGTGATCACCAGCGTCAAGGCCGATGAGCTGCGCATCGATTACGCGGAGAAGAACAACGTGTCGCTCAAGGATGGCGACAGGATCGTCGTCACCGTGCCGTCGCTGGTCAAGTGCATCGTCGAGGGCGCCGGCCAGGTGGTCATCGAGAATGTGAAGGAAGAGCGGCTCGACCTGCAGTTCGAAGGCGCCGGCCGGCTCGAGGCGAAAGGCAGCGCGAAGTGGCTGCGGTTGAAGGCGCGCGGCGTGGGCGAGGTGACCACGCAATACCTGAAGGCCGACCGCGCCGACGTGAACTTCGAAGGCATCGGCGACGTGAAGGTGCATGCCAGCCAGACCCTGAACGCGGTGGTGCGCGGCATGGGCAGCCTGACCTATTTCGGGCGGCCGAAGTCGCTCAACAAGTCGGTTTCCGGCATCGGCGATGTAACGGCTGGCGACTGATTGCGTGGCGGTTATCCTATACTGCCCCCTTTTTCGCGAAGGATCCCGATGAGCACCCTGCCACCCTGCCCGCAATGCGGTTCCGAATTCACTTACCAGGACGGTGCCAACCTGGTGTGCCCCGAGTGTGCGCATGAATGGTCGCCCGCCGCCGCCGCGGCAACCGACACCGCGCGCGTGTACCGCGACGCGGCCGGCAACGTGCTGCAGGATGGCGATACCGTCACCGTCATCAAGGACCTGAAACCGAAGGGTTCGGGCGGCGTGATCAAGCAGGGCACCAAGGTGAAGAACATCCGCCTGGTCGACAGCGACCACGATATCGATTGCAAGATAGAAGGCTTCGGCGCCATGAGCCTGAAGACGGAATTCGTGCGCAAGGTGTGAGGCGTCAGCAGGACCGGTAGTTGGCCTGGCAGTCGGCTTGGCCTGGCAGCAGCGCGGCGAAAACGATTGCATCGAAGACAAGACGTGCCTACAATCGCCGAGGTCCACTCTCGAGATACGTATGCCATTCACCGCTCCAATCCGCTTGACTTCCCGCCTGGTTCCCCTTGCTGCCGCAGTGCTGGCGCTGCACTGCGGTGCCGCCTTCGCCGCCGCCTGCGGCAAGGCGCCGGCCGGCGAACTGACCGCACAGCGGATCGCCACCGTGGAACCGACCCGCACCGGGCCGCAGCTGTACGAAGGGCCGGTGTGGATCAAGGATGCGCTGTATTTCTCGGACTTCGGCCACGTGGGCAATTTCCCTTCGCGCATCCGCAAGCTGGCCGCCGATGGCACTGTCACCACCTTCCTCGAAGATAGCGGCAGCAACGGCCTGGCCGTCGATGCGCAGGGCAACCTGGTCGCCGCCACGCACAAGACCAAGTCGCTGTCGCGCTACGCGATGGCGGGCGGCGCGCGCACCGCGGTGGCCGAACGCTACGACGGCAACGTCTTCAATTCGCCCAACGACATCGCCATCGCCGCCGACGGCACGCTGTACTTCACCGACCCGGATTACCAGAAGGCGGCGGCGCCCGGCGGCCAGCCCGTGACGGGCATCTACCGCGTGGCCACCGACGGCAAGGTGACGCTGGTCGATGGCACGCGGCGCAACCCGAACGGCATCGCGCTGTCGCCCGACGGCAGCCTGCTGTACGTGAATGCCAGCGATGGCGAGGTGCGCACCTACCCTGTCCGCAACGGCGTGCCCGGTGCCGGCAGCACCTTCATCAAGGGCATCGACGGCGGCGACGGCATGACGCTCGACTGCCACGGCAACCTGTACGTGACGGAGCACGGGGCGCGCCGCGTGCGCGTCTTCTCGCCGCAGGGCAAGGAGCTGGCGACGATCCGTGTCGATGCCAACGTGACCAATGCGGCGTTCGGCGGCGCCGACGGCCGCACCCTCTTCATCACCGGCGACCGCGCGCTCTGGCGCATCGTGCTCGACGTGAACGGCCAGCCTTACTGAAGGTCCGCCGCGGCCGCGGCGGGCAGTCGTGTGTAGTGAATCGAACCTTTTCGAGGAGATCCGCATGCGCATTACACGAGTCCTGTTCGCGGCACTGGCGATGCACTGTGCGATGGCCAGCCCGGCCATCGCACAGGCGGGCTTTGGCGAAAGCCGCGTGGAACACAGCCTGGCTGCCGACATCAATCCTTCCGGCCTGATGGTCGGCGAAATCCGCAGCCAGGACGGCCGGCGCCGCGCGGTCCTCTACCGCGCGGGCCATGCGACTGAACTCGGCACGCTGGGCGGCAGCGACAGCTACGCGACGGCCATCAACGGCGCCGGCACCGTGACTGGCGGCGCGCTCGATGACAGCGGGCACTGGCGCGCGTTCCGCTGGCAACCGGACGGCATGCGCGATCTCGGCACGCTGGGCGGCTCCAGCAGCCTCGGCATCACGATCAACACGGCCGGCCATATCGCCGGCTACGCCGATATCGACGACGGCAGCTACCACGCGTTCGTGCATGACGGCACGCGGATGACGGACCTGGGCACCCTCGGCGGCAGGAACAGCTACGCCGCCGGCATCAACAGCGGCGGCATCGTGGTGGGCGCCGCACAACTGGAAAACGGCTACCGACGCGCCTTCGCATGGACACCCGGCGCGGGCATGCGCGACATCGGCACGCTGGGCGGCCGGGTCAGCGCCGCCACCGCGATCAACGACAGCGGCATGATCGTGGGCGCCTCGGAAACTGCGGACCGCCGTTGGCACGCCTTCCTGCACGATGGCCGCCGGATGGTCGACCTGGGCGCCATGATCGCCAGGGGCGACAGCTATGCGACCGGCATCAATGCCGCCGGCGACGTGGTCGGCACCATCCGCATGCGCGATCACGCCCCGCTCACCTTCGTCTACAAGGACGGGCAGGTGCGCATCCACCCGAACCGGGGCGGCCTGTACGAGACCGGCAAGATCACCGACGACGGCAAGCTGGTCGGCGCCCATTACACCGGCCACCGCTACCAGGCATTGACGATGCCATCGACGATCGACCTGTCGTACAAGACCAGGCCGTCGGAGTA
>DASVVD010000537.1:0-3186 GCA_036386715.1 Pseudoduganella sp. | reverse complement strand
CGTCACGGCCGATGTCGGTGTAGACGATCGATTCCACGCCGTACTGCTCGAACTTCTGCGCCAGGTCGATCACCTCGTGGCCCGACATCTTGCTCCAGCCATCGGTTGCCACCTTGCCGTCCTTGGCATCGAGGCCGACGATGATGTGGCCGGGGAACGCGCCGCACGCATCGTGCAGGAAACCGGGGCTCTTCACGGCGGCGGTGCCGATGATGATGTAGCTGATGCCGTCGTCGAGGTAGCGCTCGATCGTGTCCAGGTCGCGGATGCCGCCGCCCAGCTGCACGGGGATCTCGTCGATATCGTACTCCAGCGCGAACTCCTGCACCGTTTTCAGGATCGCCTTCACGGCGCCCTCGTTCTTCGGCTTGCCGGCAAAGGCGCCGTTCAGGTCCACCAGGTGCAGGCGGCGCGCGCCCTGCTCCAGCCAGTGGCGGGCCATGGCGCCGGGATCGTCGGAAAACACGGTGGACTGTTCCATGTCGCCTTGTTTCAGGCGAACGCAGTGACCGTCCTTGAGGTCGATGGCGGGAATGAGCAGCATGGTTTTAATGGTCGGTTAAGTAGGTGAATGGACGCTGGTGAACGCTATGGCAATGCACGCCTGATGCGGCGGCTCAGGGATTCCAGTGGACGAAGTTCCTGTACAGCTGCAGGCCCATGGCGGAGCTCTTCTCCGGGTGGAACTGGGTGGCGAAGATATTGTCGCGCGCGGCAACGCAGCAGAACGGATCGCCGTACACGGTTTGGCCCACCGTGTGCACCGGATTTTCCGGCCTGGCGTAATAGCTGTGGACGAAATAGAACCACGCGTCATCGGGGATGCCTTCCCACATGGCGTGGGTGGCGGTCTGGCGGACGCGATTCCAGCCCATCTGCGGCACCTTGAAGCGGGAGCCGTCCGGCTGCAGCATGCCGTCGAGCTGGAAGCGCACCACCTTGCCCGGCAACAGGCCCAGGCCCTGGGCATTGCGCTCCTCGCTGCTGTCGAACAGCATCTGCTCGCCCACGCACACGCCCAGCATCGGCTTGCTGGCGGCGGCGCGCATCAGCGCATCCTGCACACCCGACTCGCGCAGGTGCGCCATGCAGTCGAGCATCGAGCCCTGGCCCGGCAGCACGATGCGCTCGGCACTGTCGATGTCGGCCGGGTCCCCGGAAATGCGCACGTCCGCTTCCGGCGCGACGGCACGCAGGGCCTGCGCGACGGAGCGCAGGTTGCCCATGCCGTAATCAACTACAACGATTTTTTTCATAGGATGAAAGCCGCGTGTGAGGTAACAGCGGGTTTACAGGCTTCCTTTGGTGGAGGGAATCGTGCCAGCGGCGCGCTCGTCGCGTTCGGCGGCCAGGCGCAGGGCCCGGCCAAATGCCTTGAACACGGTTTCGCACTGGTGGTGGGCGTTGGTGCCGCGCAGGTTATCGATGTGCAGCGTGATGCCGGCGTGGTTGACGAAGCCGCGGAAGAATTCCAGCGTCAGGTCGACGTCGAACGTGCCGATCATCGCACGGGTAAACGGAATGTGGTATTCGATGCCCGGACGGCCCGAGAAATCGATGACCACGCGCGACAGCGCCTCGTCGAGCGGCACGTAGGCATGGCCGTAGCGGCGGATGCCCTTGCGGTCGCCGATGGCCTTGGCCACCGCCATGCCCAGCGTGATGCCGACGTCTTCCACGGTATGGTGGTTGTCGATATGCGTGTCGCCGGTGGCCTTGACATCCAGGTCGATCAGGCCGTGACGGGCGATCTGGTCCAGCATGTGGTCCAGGAACGGTACGCCGGTATCGAGCTTCTGCACGCCGGTGCCGTCCAGGTTCAGGGCAACGCGGATCTGCGTTTCGTTGGTGTTGCGGATGACTTCTGCGGTGCGCGATGCGGGTAAATTCATGGGAAACTCAGGGTTAGGTCAGGCTGCCGGCGTGGCATTCAAGGGAGCATTCGAAGAAGCATTCAATGCGGCTTCCAGTGCTTCGAGGAAAGCAGCGTTCTCGTCAGGCGTACTCACGGTAACGCGAAGGCAATTTGCCAGCACATTGTGCATTTTACTCAAATTTTTAATCAAGATTTTACGACTTACCAGTTTGGCATGGACGGCGTCGGCATCCGGCACCCGGATCGTGATGAAATTGGCCGCCGACGGGAACACCTGCACACCCGGCAGCGCGGCCAGCGCGGCCGCCAGTGCGCCGCGTGCCTCGCGTAGCAGGCGCGCCTGCTCGTTGAGCACGTCGACATGGTCGAGCGCGAACTCGGCCGCCGCCTGCGTCATCACATTGATGTTGTAGGGTGGCCGCACCTTCTCGAACTGTTCCAGCAATGCCGGGGCAGCCGACATGTAGCCGAGCCGGATGCCGGCCAGGCCCAGCTTGGACAGTGTGCGCATCACGATCAGGTTGCCGAACTCGGGCAGGCGCGGCATGAAGCTCTGCTGTGCGAACGGCTCGTAGGCTTCGTCGACGACGACCAGGCCGTTCTCGCCCTGCGCGCGCAGGATCGCTTCGATGTCGGCCGTGGCGAACAGGTTGCCCGTGGGGTTGTTCGGATAGGCCAGGAAAATCAGCGCCGGGCGGTGCCGCTCGATCGCCGCCAGCATGGCCGGCAGGTCCAGCGTCAGGTCCGCTTTCAGGGGCACGCCGACGAAATCCATGCCGGCCACCTGCGCCGAGCGCTGGAACATCACGAACGCGGGCACCGGCGCCAGCATCACGGCGCGGCGGTCCTGCCATGCGCAGGTGGCGGCCATGATGGCGATCAGCTCATCGGAGCCGTTGCCCAGCAGGACATCGTAGCCGGCCGGGATGCCGAGCCTGGCGCGGATGCGTTCCTTCAGCGGGCCGTAGGCCGCGGCCGGATAGCGGTTCAGCGCCACGGTCGCCAGGCGGTCGGCCAGCTCGCGCCGCAGCGCCTCCGGCAGCTGGTACGGGTTTTCCATCGCGTCCAGCTTCACGAAGCCGGCCGCATCCGGCACGTGGTAGCTGGCATCGCTGCGCACGTCGGGGCGGATGGTGTTGGCGATCAGGCTGTCCAGGGAGATGCCGCTGTTGCTCAACTTTGTTACTCCAGTTCGTTATTCGGGGCTGTCGACGCTTGTTGGCGCGGCGGCAACCTTGGACCTCAGTTTCCGCGCTGCCCGCTTCCTGGCCGGGGCCGCGGGCGGCGTCACCAGAAAACCGGGGTCAGAC
>DASVVD010000536.1:0-7710 GCA_036386715.1 Pseudoduganella sp. | reverse complement strand
GCAGCAGGTGCACCCTGCCATCCGCGCTGCCCTCCCGGGACAGCGGCCGGGCCATGCCGCCGGTGCAGAGAATGAGCTTGTCGTACCCGAGCTGCGCGCCGTCGTCGAGCTCGATGGTGCGGCGCTCGCGGTCGATGCGCCGTGCGGCCACGCCGCCGATCCACTCGACGCCAAGCCTGTCGATGTCGGCCATCGACAGCAGCCGGGCCGATTCGGGCAGCGCCTCGCCGACCAGGATCGCCTTGGACAATGGCGGGCGTTCGTACGGCAGGTGCGGCTCCGCACCGACCAGCACGATCCTGCCGGCATGGCCCCTGTCGCGCAGTGTCCTGGTGGCCCAGGCGCCCGCCTGCCCGCCGCCGATCAAGACGATGGTTTCCGCTGTATCACTCATGGTGGCTGCGCTCATGATGGCTCTGCTCATGATGGCCGCTTCAGGCCAGCGCCTCGGCGCCGGCCATGTCGACTTCCACGCGGCCGTCGACGATGCGGATCGGGTAGGTGCGGACGGGAACGGTGCACGGCGCCTTGCGCGGCTGGCCGGTGCGGATATCGAACAGGCCCTGGTGCAGCGGGCATTCGATACAGCCGTCCTCGATGAAGCCTTCCGACAGCGGCACCCGTTCATGGGTGCACAGGTCGTGCAGCGCGTACAGCTCTTCGCCGAGCCGGAACACGGCGACCCGCTCGCCGCCCGCCAGCACGGCGCGCGGCTCGTCTTCGTTGAAATCGGTGGCGGATCCTACATCGTGCCAGGTAGTCATGGGTGCATCTCCTAGATCGGGGTGGCCAGAAGCGTCTGGACGCGGGAGGTGTCGTACACCACCCGTTTTTCGCGGAACAGCCAGCGCCCCTGCTGGCGCACCAGCCGGTCGCGGTAGACGCCGCTCTGGTAGACGACCGAGTCGCCGGCCGCGCCGGTATTGACGACGATGTAGCTCGATACCGCCGTGAGTTCGTCTTCGCCGGCCGACTCGATGACGATGCCGCCGAGCGCGTGCCGGTAGCTGTGCGCCTCGTAGATATTGGCGTGCCGCAGCGCGGTGATGCGGTCGCGCATCATGCGCTGGTTACGGCAGTGGATGATCGGCGCAGGCAGGCCGCGGTCCTCGTTTTCCTTCGAGATGATGGTATAGGTGCCATCCTCGGTGAAGTAGCCGGGCCAGTCTTCCAGGCGGCCACTGTCGATCGCGTGGACATAGTTGTTTTGCAGCTGGCACAGCTCCAGCCACAGGCGCATTTGGTCGGTCATTTCAGTACCCCATCACTTTCTGGTAGCCCGCCCAGAAACGGCGGATCAGGTTTTCCGTGATATTGCTGTTGGTCTGGTCCGGTGCATCGAGACCCATGCCCATGAACGACGTCTTGTCGCCATCGCGGACCGTGCCGCGCTGCACCAGCTCGGTGGCTTCGGTGTCTTCCATCGAAATGTAGCCGGCCGGGCCGACCAGGTTGGCCTGCAGCAGGCGCAGCTCGCGCATCTCCGGTGTATCGTCCTCGTAGCCGAAGAAGTGGAACACCAGCTCGAAATTCGACGGTCCTTTCGGCAGCAGCTGGCGCGCCACCAGCGTGTTGTGGATCTGCTGGATTACCAGCTGCGGGAAAATGGGCTGGATCTGGTTGGTGCAGTCTTCCTCGAATTCGGGGATCTGCCCCAATATGTAAGGATCCTCCAGCGCGAAGCCATCCTGCATCGAGCGGATCTTCTGGTCCGTGTAGGCCGAGGCGGTATTGCTTTCCACTTTCGGCTTCGTCACCGTGATCAGGCTGTGCAGGCCGTGGCCGGCATCCGGGATCGAACGCGCGCTCATGCCTACCCGGAAGATATTGAACGTCGTATGGAACAGGTGCAGCAGGCTGGCGTGGTAAGGGTCCTTCACGTTCTCGAAATAGAGCTTCCAGTTGGATTTCGAATACTGCCTGGTGCAGCCCAGGTACACGATCGGCTTGTGGAACACGCGGTCCACCCACGGCAGCATCTGCGGGCCGAGGTAGTCGGCGATATCGGGCGTCTCGTCGCTGAACGTGGCGAAGAGCAGGCCCTGGTAGTCGGCCACGCGCAGTTTCTGCAGGCCGTGCTGCGCAGGGTCGAAGGCCTTGGCCATGCCGACCAGCATGATGTCGCCCTGCTTCTGCCCGCGGCGGAACGGCACGCCCTGCAGGTCGCCTTCGCAGGAATAGTTCCACTGGTGGTACACGCAGGTATGCGATGCGGCGTTGCCGTGTTTTTCGCGGCAGACCATCGCCCCGCGGTGGGCGCACCGGTTGACCCAGCAGGAAAACCCATTGGCCGTGCGCGTGACCACCACCGGGGTGTCGCCAACGAAGGTGCTCTTGAAGTCGTTCAGGTTGGGGATTTCACAGGCCAGCGCCACGAAGCTCCAGTGCGGACCGCGGTAGATCCGCTCCTGCTCCCGGTCATAGACCTCCTGCGAACTGAACACCGCATACGGCACGCACGATCCATCCGCCTGGGGGAACAGCACATCCCGCCCGGCGGCCTGGCTGCCGCTGTCGGTCATGAGGGTTTCGGCCATCGTCATCTCCATTCATGGTTCCACTAATGTGAACAGAGTCTAGCGAGCGGCGATGGCGCGAACTATCCGCTTCTGGCAGGCGGGCGGCGAAAGATTGTCCGTTTCGATGCGGCGGCCCGGCACGGGCCGGCACCATGCACCGCGTGCCAGAAACGTACAAAAATGCTGGCTCCGGGCGCCAGATACGGATAGTCGCCTCGTCGCGCCTTGGGTAGGATCGACGTGCAATCACAGCGCGCCCTTCGGGAATCTGCAGGCAGCCGATCACGCGGCGGGCGCATCCAGGCATGCATATACGGCCCCATCGCCGGGCTACAACTCGAAGAGACAATCATGCGACATATCGATCTGCACGGCCTGGCCGACAATGCCAGGTTCAACAAGTTCCACCTCGGAGTACTGCTATGGTGCAGCGTGATCATCGTCTGCGATGGCTACGACCTTGCCGTGTCCGGTATCGCGCTGCCGTCGATCATGAAGGAAATGGGTGTCGATGCCACCAGCGCCGGCTTCATGGTGAGTTCGGCGCTGTTCGGCATGATGTTCGGGAATGTCCTGCTCGGCACCATCGCCGACCGCATCGGCCGGCGATGGGCGATCACGCTGTGCGTCGTGCTCTTCAGTGTTTTCACCGCCGCCGCCGGCATGGCGGGCGACCCGGTCACCTTCAGCTTCGCCCGCTTCCTGGCCGGCCTGGGCATCGGTGGCGTCATGCCGAACGTGATCGCGCACATGACGGAGTATTCGCCCAAGCGCATCCGCGCCACCATGGTCACGCTCATGTTCAGCGGCTACTCGGTGGGCGGCATGCTGGCCGCCCTGCTGGGCAAGGGCCTGATCGAGAACTATGGCTGGCAGTCGGTGTTCCTGGCCGCCGCGGCGCCGGTGCTGCTGCTGCCATTCCTGCTGGCTTCGCTGCCGGAGTCGATGGCCTTCCTCGTCAAGAAGGGCCGCACCGCCGAGCTGCAGTCGATTGCCGCGCGCATGGAACCGGGCTACGTGCCACGTGCTGACGACCAGATGACCCTGCCGGGAACCGGCCGCGGCAGTGCCCCGCTCGGTGCGCTGTTCGCGGAAGGCCGCGGCGCCAGCACGCTGATGTTCTGGCTGACGTGCTTCATGACCCTGTTCATGGTCTATGCGCTGAGTTCGTGGCTGACGAAATTGATGGCCGGCGCCGGCTACGGGCTCGGTTCCGCGCTGACCTTCGTGCTCGTCCTGAATGCCGGGGCGATCGTGGGCGCGGTGGGCGGCGGCGCGCTGGCGGACCGCCTGCCGATCAAGCGTGTGCTTGTCGGCATGTACCTGCTGGCCGGGGTGGCGATTTCGCTGCTGGGCTACAAACTGGCGACCGGGGCGCTGTACGTGGTCGTCGCGCTGGCCGGTGCCACCACGATCGGCACGCAGATCGTCATCTGCGCCTATTGCGGCCAGTACTACCCCACGGCGATCCGCTCCACCGGCGTCGGCTTCATGCTGGGCTTTGCACGCATCGGCGCCATCTCGGCACCGATCCTCATCGGCCTGCTGGTCGGCATGGAGCTGCCGCTGCAATACAACTTCATCGCGATCGCCCTGCCCTCGCTGCTTGCCGCCGTGACGGTGACGCTGATCGACAATCGCCGGTCGGCATTCACAGCCCCGGCCGGGAATGCCGGCGGGTCGGCAGCTGCCGCCGGCGTAACGCCGGCCAGCGTGGGAGCAAGGGCGCAATAGGCGGTAGTGCGCATTGCATCTTGCGACAGCCGGTTTCGGTGCAACGCCGGCGTCGCCAACTGCGACGTGGCGGAATTCTCGCATGCCAATTACGCCTGGCCGGCTGTGCATGCCTTGGCCACAACGCCATCGACGGCAAAGCCGTCCCTGCCGGCGGCCTTGGCGGCATACAGGGCTTCGTCAGCACACTTCAGCAGGCTCTCGCGGGTGCTGCCGGCGCTGCTCAGGGTCAGGCCAATGCTGGTGGTGACCTGCAAGCCCGGATCGACGGCGTCGAACGGCAGGCGGACCGCCGCGACGATTTTCTCCGCCAGGGCCGGCAATTCCGCGGCCGCCGACAAGCCCTCGAACACCACCACGAACTCATCGCCCGCGTAGCGGGCCACGATGTCGGTGGTGCGTACGGCTTCCTTGAGGCGCCGGGCGAATTCCACCAGTACCGCATCGCCGGTCGCATGGCCATGGCTGTCGTTGATGCGCTTGAAGTGGTCGATGTCGAGGAACGCCACGCCGATATCGTCATGATTGCGGCGCTGGCGCAGCAAGGCCATGTCCAGCTCGCTTTCCAGCATGCGCCGGTTGCACAGCCCGGTCAGCGAATCGGTGCGCGCCAGCAGCGCCGACTCGGCTTCGGCCCTGGCCCGCTCCTCCGTCAGCGCATGGATGGCGCGGCTCAGGGCACCGATCTCGTCGCGCCGCGTCAGGTCGATGATGTCGACGCTGGCCTCGCCGCGGCGAATGCTCGCCACTTGCCGGCGCAAGGTTTCCAGCGGGCGCAGCAGGATGGCGGTCGCCAGCAGCCCCAGCAGGCCGGCGGCGATGGCGGCGATGCCGGTGCGCAGCAGTGCCCGCTGGCGCATCGCCACCAGCGGCGCGAACGCCTCCGCCGTGGGATAGACGATGCCCACGATCCAGTCGGCCCCGGCGAGGCGCCGGTAGCCGATCAGCGAATTCACGCCCGCCTTGTTCTTGGCGAGCACCCAGCCATCCTTCCCGTCCAGCGCCTGCCGCGTGGACGGCACGATGCCGCCGTCCTCGTCGGCGACATTGCGCAGCACGCGGCCGGGGTCCGGGTGGTGCAGTATCACGCCCTGCGTCGTCAGCACGAAAAGATAGCCGTGCCGCCCCGGCTTGAGCCGGTCCAGTTGCTGGAAGAAATCCGGTCTGGAAAGATCGATGGAGCCGGCCAGGACGAACTGGAGGGCACCGGCGGTGCTGAACACGGGTTCGGTCAGGAGGACGATGGGCTTGCCCGACAGCGCGCTGCGCAATGGCCGCGACAGTACGCCCTTGCGCGTGACCACGGTGTCGCGGAAATACGTGCGCGCCGCCACGGTGGCCTGACCGGCAGCGACGCCATCAGCAAGGCTGGTCAGGAGCACGCCATCGGCATCGAACGCCACGGTGTTGAAAAACTGCTGCTGCAACGAGGACACCCGCTGCAGGTACTGGCGCACGGCAGCGGGCTGCGACGCCCCTGCGGCCTGCATGCCCTCGGCCGCCACGCGCAGCACGGTGCGCTTGGCCTGCAGGTCCTGGTCCATTTGCGCTGCCGCGCTCGACAGCAGCGCATATTCGCGATCGCCGACCAGCCGGGTCATGTCCCGTTCGACGATGTTGACGGCATAGACCGCAAGCAGGATTCCCGACAGAAAGACCAGCGCGCAGACAATGACTGTCATCCGTGCTTTCAGCGTCGTGAAGGGGTGGATCGTGTGCATGGCTGTCCCGCCTTTGATACGGAACAGTCTAGCATGCAAGTCGCGGCGACTAGCATCCCGCATGGCTCAGTGTTGCAAGAGGAAAAAAGGCGGAGCGCACCGGCAACTCCGCCAAAGGCCCGTCGCCGCTATCCACGGCGCCTTGGAGACACGGGCCCCACCCTGTCAGCGCCCGGCTGCGATGCCGGCGCTTCGTGACTGGCCCTCCGCCCTGGCAAGGAGGGCTGCGGCACGCGCCATCGCATCGGGGGCGATACGGGCGCGGATGCCGTCGAAGTCGGGGCCCCGCGTGGCGTCGAGCCCCATGCGCGACGTGGTGCCGATACCGGAAGCGGATGGATCGAGGGCGCTACCCGGCAAGCCGTCGACAATGACGACGTCGCGGTGCGGCTGCATGTGCGTCGCCATGGCCCACAACACTTCTTCGTCGCGGCTGATATCGATGTCGTCGTCGACCGCCACCACCGTCTTCAGGTAAGGATCCCAGCCCAGCAGGCCAAGCATGATCTGGCGCGCTTCACCGGGACGCACCTGTTTGACGGCGACATACGCGTGGAAGTGCGTGCCCGACGCCGGATAATGGACCGCCGTCACGCTGGGGAAACGTTCGCGCAGTTTCTCCACCATTTCCGATTCGCGCGGAATGCGGCCCAGGTTCAGGTGTTCGGCGGAATTTCCGCCCACCACGTCGACCAGCATGGCACCGCGCCGGCGCAGCACGGCTTCCACGCGCAGCAGGTTGTTGGTGGAACGATCCGACGAATAGCCGGAAAACTCGCCGAAGGGCCCTTCCGGCACCCGGGCCTCCGGGTCGATGACGCCCTCCAGCACGAATTCGGCATGGGCCGGCACGGCGATGCCGTACCTTGGCGTGCGCACCACCTCCAGCGGCGCACCAAGCAGTCCGCCCGCGACGTGGCGCTCGTCGACGCCGAACGGCAGGCGCGCCGCGGCGGCCAGCATGAACAGCGGGTGCGCGCCGATCACCATTGCCACCGGCAAGGGGCGGCTCCGTTCGCGTGCCAGTTCCAGCAGGCGCCACAGGTGCCCGCGCGAATGCAGGCTGGTGGCGATCTCGGTGGCGCTGTGCAGCGTGGAACGGTGAAAACTCATGTTGCCGACACCGGTATCGGGGTGCTCGGCCACCATGATGGCGTTGGTGATGTACGGGCCGCGATCGGTGGCGAAATGCCTGATCGCGGGTAACGTGGCCAGGTCGATCGCACCGCCCTGCACGATGTCGAGTACCGGGCCGCTGTCCACCAGGCGCGGCGCCACCAGCCTGCGGGCGCGCGCCTGGTACTCGGCATGGATGCCGGCCGCGGGGACGCCGAGCAGGCGCCCCACCCGCTCGCGCGAGGCGAACACGTTGGTCACGAGCGGCGTGTCGATGCCGCGCACCCGCTCGCACACCAGCAGCGGGTGGCGGTCCTGCGCGGCCAGCTGCCAGACCAGCGCCGTCACGTCCTGGCCGCCGGCCAGTTCCTCCTGCACCGTCAGCACGTCTTCCGGATGCGCCGTGCGATAGCTCTCCAGGAATTGATGAAAATCTTGCGAAATCATAGGGGCCTCGTTCGGTTATGCGGCGGCGCACCTGCGCGGGTGCGCCGCCTGTCTTTACTTCACCCGGGCGTAGGTGTCCTTCAGGCGCAGCTGCGCCTCTTCCATCGTGCGCGGCGGTGCCGTGGTCTCGATGCCGCAAAGCCGGGCGATGTTATTGCCCATGTAGTCTTCCA
>DASVVD010000535.1:0-3272 GCA_036386715.1 Pseudoduganella sp. | reverse complement strand
AGCCGGTCTGGCAGATCACCAGATCGGCCGCTGCCAGATCCGCTTCCAGTCCCGCCAGGTCGCCAGCCTGCGAAAGGGTTTCATGCCCGGTTTCATACCCGTTGGCCGGTGAGCCCCGCAGGTCGCGCCGCTGCCGTTCATCCATCAGATCCCGCACGCGTGCCTGCAATGCCTCGACGTGCCTGGCCAACGTCACGCGTTTCGGCAGGCCCGGCATGGTTTGCTCCAGCGCGGCGCGGTCCTCCCTTGCCCACGCCAGCGCCGTGTCCCGCTTGACCAGTTCAGCGCGCAGGCGCATCGTTTGCGCGTCGAGCCGCCGGATCTCGAGGGCCTGCGCATGAATCTGCGCCGTGCAGCGCACCTGGGCCTCGCCATACGCCTGCAACAGCGCGGCATGCTCACGGAGCAGCTGATCGAAATCGTCGACGACAACCTGCATCATGGTTTTCCTTTGTTGATTCACCTGCACCAGCACCATCCGCTCATTTTAGATGCGAATGATTCGCATTACAAGAGTGTACAAGCGCGTGCTTACGATGCTCTTAATATCATCGTGAAACCGACATGAGTGGTGGCAGGGTCCGGCTCTGCGTGAGGAAAAACTGGCCAACCTCAGCCGTTCAGCGTGATGAAGCCGCCATCGATCGGATAGTCCGTGCCAGTGATGAACGATGCCTCGTCGCTGCACAGGTACAGTGCCAGCGCGGCCACTTCGTCCGGTTGCGCCATGCGCCCGATCGGCTGCGTCTTCGACAGGCGCTCGAACATCTCCCCTTCCCGGCCCGGGTAATTCTTCGCCAGGAAACCATCCACGAACGGCGTGTGCACGCGCCCGGGAGAGATCGAGTTGCAGCGGATCCGGTCCTGCAGGTAATCCTTGGCCACCGACAGCGTCATCGCCATCACGGCGCCTTTCGCGGTGGAGTAAGCGAAGCGTTCGGCCACGCCGACCCAGGCGGCCACCGATGCCATGTTCACGATCACGCCACCGCCGTTGGCGCGCAATTGCGGAATGGCGGCGTGCAGGCAGTTGTAAACGCCTTTCACGTTGACGGCCATCACCCGGTCGAAGTCGCTTTCCGTGGTGGTGTCGGCCTTGCCGACATGGGCGATGCCGGCGTTGTTGACAAGGATATCGATCGGGCCGATGGCGGCGAACGTGGCCAGCACGCCGGCCTGGTCAGCCACATTGCACGCATGCGCCGTGGCCGTGCCGCCGTCGCGGCGGATCTCGTGCACCACTTCGCGGCCGGCGTCCTCGCCGATATCGAGCACGTGGACAGCGGCGCCCTGCGCGGCCAGCAGCTTCGCGATGGCGCGGCCGATGCCGCTGCCGGCGCCCGTGACGACGGCCTTCTTCTGGTTCAGTTCAAACACGTTTCAATGCTCCGTTGGTAAGGGAAGAGACCGGCTCGGCCTCGCGCTCCGCGGCCAGTACCGTGTGGGCAAACCAGGCAACGACGAGGAAACACACCAGCGGCACCACGTAGCCCAGCTGGATGCTGTGCGTGACGTCGCTGACGAAGCCGAAGGCCAGCGGCAGCAGTGCGCCGCCGACGATCGCCATGATGATCAGGCTGCTGCCCATTCCCGTGTCGGGCCCCGCATCCTTGATGCCGAGCGCGAAGATGGTGGGGAACATGATCGACATGAAGAACACGATGCCGATCACCGCCGCCACGCACGCCATGCCGCGGGCGAACATCGTCACCACCGCCAGCACCGTGCAGACCAGCGCATACACGAGCAGCAGCCGGGCCGGCGCCACGACCTTCATCGCGCAGGTGCCAGCGAAGCGCCCGGCCACGAAGGCCACGCCGCAGCCCCAACCCAGGTAATCGGCCGCCGCGATGTGCGACAGCCCGGCGGCGCCGGCGGCGAACAGGATGAAGAAGCTGAACACGCAGACCTGTGCACCGACGTAGAAGAACTGCGCGATCACGGCACGCCGCACCGGGCCGTGGCGCCATGCCCGTGCGATCGCGCCAATCACGGGCTCTGCTGCATCGGCACGCCGCGTTTCCGGCTCGGGCAGCCGGATGAACCAGAACACGACGGCGATGGCGAAGATCACCAGGCCCAGCACCAGGTACGGGCCCTTCACGCTGGCCGCTTCGGCCGCCAGCGCCGCCGTGCGGGCGCCCTCGGACATCGACTGCAACTGCACGTCGGTGGCGCCCTGCACCAGGATCAGCCGCGCGCCGACGATCGGCGCGACGGCCGCGGCCAGCCCGTTGAACGACTGCGCCAGGTTCAGGCGCTGGGTGGCGCGCTCCGGCCGGCCCAGCAGCGCGGCATAGGGATTGGCCGCCGTTTCCAGCAGCGTCAGCCCGCAGGCGATGATGAACAGCGCCGCCAGGAAGACCGAGTAGCGGTGCGTGTCGGCCGCCGGAATGAACAGCAGCGAGCCGATGCCGAACAGCAGCAGGCCGGCGATGATCGTGGTGCGGTAGCCGGCGCGGCGGATCAGCATGCCGGCCGGAAGCGCCATCACGAAATAGGCGATGTAGACGGCCGAATCGACCAGCGCGGCCTGCAGCACCGTCAGGCTGAACGATCGCCGCAGGTGCGGGATCAGGATCGGATCGAGGTTATGCACGAATCCCCACAGGAAAAACAGCGTGGTGATCATCGCAAAGGCGAACTTGTAAGAACGCCGGGTGGTCGCTACGGTCATGTCTAACGTCTCCAGTGGGAGCCGCGTACATTGCGCGGCCCGCGTTACGTTATTGCGTGATCAGACAATTACCCTGCAAAACGCGCTTCAGGTGTCGAGCAGTTCCTCGTTCCAAGCGTGCACAATCTGCTGCTGTTCGCCCAGCCCGGTGATGCCGAGGCGCATCACGTCGCCGGCGCGCAGGTACACGGGATCGGGCTTCTGCCCCAGGCCCACGCCCGGTGGCGTGCCGGTACTGATGATATCGCCCGGATGCAGCGTCATGAAGCGGCTGATGTAGCTGACCAGGTGCGCCACCGTGAATACCATGGTGCGCGTGCTGCCCTGCTGGTAGCGCTTGCCGTTTACTTCCAGCCACAGGTCCAGGTCCTGCGGATCGGGCACTTCGTCGGCAGTGACCAGCCATGGGCCGACCGGGCCGAACGTGTCGCAACCCTTGCCCTTGTCCCACTGGCCGCCGCGCTCCAGCTGGAACTCGCGTTCGGACACGTCGTGGGACACCAGGTAGCCGGCGATGACGTCGCGCGCCGCGTCGTGGTCGGCGAGATAACGGGCCGGCGCGCCGATGACGACGCCGAGCTCGACCTCCCAGTCG
>DASVVD010000534.1:0-1999 GCA_036386715.1 Pseudoduganella sp. | reverse complement strand
CCACTTCCAGCACTTTGACCTTGACCACCTGGCCGGCTTTTACCACCGTGTGCGGATCCTTCACGAAGGTGTTCGACAGCGCCGAGATGTGCACCAGGCCATCCTGGTGCACGCCGATGTCGACGAAGGCGCCGAACGCCGCCACGTTGGTGACCACGCCCTCCAGGATCATGTCCGGCCGCAGGTCGGCGATCTCTTCCACGCCTTCCTTGAACGTGGCGGTGGTGAACTCGGGGCGCGGGTCGCGGCCGGGCTTTTCCAGCTCCTTCAGGATATCGGTCACCGTCGGCACGCCGAATTTTTCATCGGCATACCTGGCCGGCGACAGCGCCTTCAGCACGCTGGCTGCGCCGATCACGGCCTTGATGTCCTTGCCGATGTCCGCCAGGATTTTCTGCACGACCGGATAGGATTCCGGGTGCACGGCGGAAGCGTCCAGCGGGTTTTCGCTGTTCATCACGCGCAGGAAACCGGCGGCCTGCTCGAACGTTTTGTCGCCCAGGCGCGGCACTTTCTTCAGCGCCGCGCGCGACGTGAACGCGCCCTGCAGGTCGCGGTAGCTGACGATGCTCTGCGCCACGCCCGCCGACAGGCCGGACACCCGCGCCAGCAGCGGCGCGGAAGCCGTGTTCACGTCCACGCCCACGGCGTTCACGCAATCCTCGACCACCGCATCGAGCGTGCGCGCCAGCTGCGCCTGGCTCACATCGTGCTGGTACTGGCCCACGCCGATCGATTTCGGGTCGATCTTGACCAGCTCGGCCAGCGGATCCTGCAGGCGGCGCGCGATCGATACGGCGCCGCGCAGCGACACGTCCATGTCCGGCAGCTCGCGCGAGGCGAACTCGGACGCCGAGTACACCGACGCCCCCGCTTCGGACACCACGATCTTCTGGAGCTTCAGTTCGCCATGGCGCTTGATCAGGTCCTGCGCCAGCTTGTCGGTCTCCCGCGAAGCCGTGCCGTTGCCGATCGAGATCAGCGACACGCCATGCCTGGCGGCCAGCTGGCCCAGCGTGTGCAGCGTGCCTTCCCAGTCGTTGCGCGGCTGGTGCGGGTACACCGTGGCGGTATCGACCACCTTGCCGGTGGCATCCACCACCGCCACCTTCACGCCGGTGCGCAGGCCCGGGTCCAGGCCCATCGTCGCGCGCGGGCCGGCCGGCGCCGCCAGCAGCAGTGCCTTCAGGTTGGTGGCAAACACGCCGATCGCATCGAGCTCGGCCTTGTCGCGCAGCGCGCCCATCAGTTCCGTTTCCAGGTGCATGAAGCTTTTCACGCGCCAGGTCCAGCGCACCGTGTCGGTCAGCCACTTGTCGGCCGGGCGGCCGGCGGATCTGATGCCGAAGCGCGCGGCAATCCGGCTCTCGCAGGGATTGTGCGGCGCATCCCACTTCGGCTTCTCGGCCTCGGTATCGAGGCGCAGCGTCACGTCCAGCACGCCTTCGCGGCGGCCGCGCATCAACGCCAGCGCACGGTGCGACGGCACCGTTGCCAGCGGTTCCGAATAATCAAAGTAGTCGGCGAATTTTTCGCCCGCTTCATGTTTGCCTTCGACAACTTTAGATTCCACCACGCCATGGTCCTGCACGTATTCGCGCAGCGCCTGCACCAGGTTCGCGTCCTCGGCAAAGCGTTCCATCAGGATCTGGCGGGCACCGTCGAGTGCCGCCTTGGTATCGGCCACGCCGGGATTGTTGCCATCTGGCGTAGCAAAGCCTTCGCGCAGGTAAGGCGCCGCCGTGGTTTCCGGGTCCAGCGCGGGGTCGGCCAGCAGGCTGTCCGCCAGCGGCGCCAGGCCGGCCTCGATGGCGATCTGTGCCTTCGTGCGGCGCTTCTGCTTGTAGGGCAGGTACAGGTCTTCCAGCCGGGTCTTGTCCTCGGCATGCATGATGGCGTCGAGCAGGGCCGGCGTCATCTTGTTTTGTTCCGTGATCGACCCCACGATCGTGCTACGGCGGTCTTCCAGCTCGCGCAGGTAGCGCAGGCGCTCTTCGAG